>DGHF01000241.1 GCA_002392545.1 Ruminococcus sp. UBA3855 | reverse complement strand
AACTCCGTGAAAAAACGCTCCATGCGTTAGGCTTAGACCGCCAATGGATTGACGAAATCCTGAAAGCAGAATCTTTGAATATTCGAGATATTTTCCTATTGACAGCCGATTCCGCAAAACAATATTATTTGGTCGCATTGTCGCATTAAAATAAATTTCTCTTTATGACACCTCAATTTGAGAAAGAGCCTCCCCGATTTTATCACGAATGACGAGTTCCGCCATATTGTCCGCCTGAGTGGCATCACGGTTCATAATGACAAGATGTCTCCCATGGAAATAGTGCAAAAATCCAGCAGCCGGATAGACATTCAAAGACGTACCGCCAACAATTAACACATCAGCCTGTGAAATGGCTTTCAATGCGCCCTCTACGACAGCATTGTCAAGCCCCTCTCCATACAATACGACATCAGGCTTGACGAGTCCACCGCATTTCTCACAATGGGGAACACCGTCCATTTGCAGAATCCATTTTGCATCATAGAACGCACCACAATCCATGCAATAATTTCTGTGTACACTTCCATGCAGTTCGTAGACGTTCTGACTTCCTGCGAGCTGATGCAAGCCGTCAATATTTTGGGTGACAACAGCGGAAAGAATGCCTTTTTGTTCGAATTCTGCCAGTTTGAGATGTGCAGAATTGGGCTTTGCATCAAGACAAATCATCTTGTTTTTGTAGAAACGATAGAATTCTTTTGGATTCTTGACGAAAAAACTGTGACTGATAATAGTTTCAGGTGGGTAATCATATTGCTGATTGTAAAGCCCGTCGGCACTGCGGAAATCAGGAATACCACTTTCAGTCGAAACACCAGCACCGCCAAAGAATACCAGCCTTTTCGCATTGGAAATGATGCTCTGCAATAAATCATGCTGTTCCTGTGTCATGGTAAAAACCTCCTTTTGATTTAACGGTTATTGACTTCTTCAGGGTACAAATCGTGATGGGTTAATCTGTCCCATGCGACTTGTTCCCATTTTGTTCCTTTCATGCCATAATTACAGTAAGGGTCAATCGAAATCCCCCCACGAGGGAGAAATTTTCCCCATACTTCAATGTATTTCGGATTCATGAGTTTGATTAAATCATTCATGATAATATTCACGCAGTCTTCGTGGAAGTCTCCATGATTCCGGAAACTGAATAGATACAATTTCAAGGACTTGCTTTCCACCATCTTTTCAGAGGGAACATAAGAAATATAAATCGTTGCAAAGTCGGGCTGTCCAGTGATAGGGCAAAGGCTGGTAAATTCCGGACAATTGAACTTGACAAAATAATCCCTGTCGGGGTGTTTATTCTGGAAAGTTTCGAGAACTTCGGGGGAATAATCTGACTGATATTTTGTATTCTGATTTCCTAAGAGGGTCAGACCTTCTTGTTGTTTGTTGCGTTCTTCCATACGATAACCTCCGTTAATGGTGTGGGAAACGTCCCTCAGCGATAGCAATAGCAACATCATAAAAAGATTTCACGCTGTCTTCAATGCCATTGACGATTCTTTTGTAAACTTTAGAAACAGGATACATTTTATTTTTATCATCTTTTTTCAGACAAATTTGTTCGCCGTCCCACACATAGCCACATTTTGCAAGACCATTTTCAAGCATAATCTGTCCGAGATAAACCCCAAAAAAGACAGCGATTTTTTGGAGTGTTTCGTCTGAAAGTTCCTGTTTTTGGTAATCCTGATGCAAAATTCCGAGAATTTCTTCCATTTCATCCACATCTTTTTCCTGATAAGAGAAGTGTTTTTGAAACTTTTGAGCGAATTCCATTGCCACTTCACAATAAGGTTTTGCGTCAAATTCTTCCATGAAATAACCTCCAATTACCTTGAAATTCTGGCTGAGCCAATTGCTTGACGGAATCCGTCTCTATATTGGGCGAAATTCTGACTTTCAGCGGAACAGGTGATAATATACATACTGTTGCCATCTGTCAAATACCCAACATAAGAGGTCATTTCCGGCACATCATCAGCGACAGTATAAGAAAATTCCAGTACATAAATATTGTAAATTTCATTTTGAATCATATCTTCCCCGATATAATTCAGGCTTTTCGTAGCCTGTTTATATTGTGCTAATGCCTCCACAGCAAAATCACGGACAGAGGGATAATCATGTCTGCTGGTGTCCTCTGTCACAATAATGCTTGCATCATCCTTGACATAATATTCTTCATAAAATTGTGAGGAAGTTTTCTGATAATCCTCCGGAATTTCAATATATAAATCCGGCAGAGGGAGAGCCTGAAACACATTGACTGTTTCAATGGTCTGCTCCTCTGTGTCTGTTGAAGACTGACAGCCTGTCAAAAGCATTGCCATTCCCAGAAACAGCGCAATATATCCGGAACGTCGCATAAAAAAGCCCCTTTCTGATACGATTGCAAAATATAATGCATAGATAAACAGCGGACAGAAAACTGTCCGCTGGTATGACCAGACAATAAGCCGGATTTTGTCGTGTACAGTGATTTATCTAGACCATATGTCGCCACATGGTTCAAGCCGCCATTGTCAGAATGTCCATCGGGCAAATGTTTGCGACATCTGACACCATCAGGCGTTGCATCGGATAGGGTTTACACAGCAATGCAGTCTCCTGCATTCTGGTGAGCTTTTACCTCGCCATTCCACCTTTACCGCCCCGAAGGGAGGAAGTCTCTTTTCTGTTGCACTGGCCCTAAGGTCGCCCTCGGCTGCCGTTAGCAGTTATCCCGCCCTGTGATGTCCGGACTTTCCTCATGAACATAAAAAGCGTTCATGCCACTGTATCGCCTGCTCACATGTCAATCATACCATATTTCGGGCAATTTGTCAAGAGTCAAATCCAAATTTACACGAAAAACAGCAGACAAAAAGCCTGCTGTTTCTCTGAAAGGGTGTTCATATATGAAAAAGTTATGGAGAAAACAATTATCAATCATCCCTGCTGGGTTTCCTGATTTTCGGGACGGAAACTTTCAGAACCGGAACGATTTCCCTTGTGACCGCCATTTTCAAAGGGGTTGACAGTCTCGCCGTTTTCGTCGGTTGGGAGTTGCATGTCATCAGGGTTGAAATCGCCCTTCATGCCCCGACCCATACCGCCATTTTCAAAGGGGTTGACAGTCTCGCCGTTTTCGTCAGTCGGAAATTGCATGTCATCAGGGTTAAAATTTCCGTGACCCATATCGCCACCAAATCCACCGCCCATCATGTTGCCGGATTCGCCGATAAAGCCCACAGTACTTTCGATTGTCACAGAGCCTTCTTCCGTGCCGTCATTCTGATAGCCAGATGGTTCATAGAGACCATTTTCATTGTCCGCCGTAGAAGTTCCGCCGATATAGGCTGTATAAGTCTGACCGCTTTCCAGCACGGAACTGCTGACGATGAACGAATTCCATGATTTAGAAGGTTCATAGCTGAAAATTTCGTTTCCGTCTGCATCACAGATTGTTACCAATGTACCGCCCTCGTGAGAGGATGCAGTTGTCATGACAATAGTTTCCTGTGTGCCTTCGGGATATTCCGCCATTCCGGACGCTCCGACAGCCACCAGCAAACCGCCTGTGCATTGGAGTGAACTATTGGAATCAAGCGAACCATTGCCGGAATTGGTTGGTCCGTCTACTATCACGATTCCGCCACTTACCAGCAAATCGCCGTTTGAATCAAGACCGTCACCGCCGGCATTCACATAAACATTACCGCCGGAAATTGTCAGACTGCAAGAAACCGCATTCCCTCTTGCGCCTTCGTCTGAACCATCACTTGCATTGAAACCGTCATCAGAGGAAACAACATTGACTGTTCCGCCAGATACAAGAATGTCTTTTGCTTCAATGCCTTCATAGGATTCTGTGATATTGACAGTACCGCTGGAAATTTCGGCTTTTGCATCTGCGTGAATGCCCTTGCTACCAGCAGAAAGAGACATTTCACCGCCAGCAATATACAAATCACCATTGGAATGCAGTGCATCATCCGCAGTATTCACATCAAATGAACCACTGCCAATATAAAGAATTGTTCCGGCTTTAATGCCCTTTGTGCTGATGGTGGTATCCTCTGTTGAGGTATCCGCAGAATTGGTATCAATATTTGTTTCGACAAGATTCACAATATTACCACCATTTGCAACATGAGCAGTATTTTCAGTCTGTGCTTCCGGCATACCGTCCGCAGGGGTAGGCTGTGTGCCGTCCTGATTCCATTCAGGCGGAGTCTGACCATCTGGAGGGGTAGGCTGTGTACCGTTCTGTGTTTCAGCCTGACTCCATCCGCCACGACCAAAACCGCCCATTCCGCCACCGCCGAAACCGCCCATCATATCGCCCATATGGGGCTGAGCGTTAGCAGTACCGCCACCGGAATTGACTGTGACATTTCCGCCCTCTGCGACAAATTCCGTTTCAGCCTGAATGCCGTCTTCCTCAGCAGTGATATTGAGCGTACCACCTTGAATATACACAAAGCCCATACCCTCATCAGTTGCATTGGTGGCTTTCAGACCGTCACCGCCTGCATTGATGGTAATATTGCCGTCAGCGATTGCAATATAATCTTTCCCCTTGACAGCGTTCCCAACGGAATTGACGGTAATATTTCCGCCTGCAATCACAAGGTCATCTTTTGAAGTGATACCCTCATTGTAATTGCCGTTGACAGTCAGAGAACCAGTGCCATTGATAGTCAGGCTGTCTTTGGAATAAATTGTTGCATCGGGTGCGCCGTCTGTCTGGTCGGCATAATCTGCACCATCAGAAATGGTATTTGCCGAACCGTCTGCGAGTGTGAGGAATACTTTCTTTGCATTCTCAACGTAAACAGCCGGAGCACTCGAACAAGTAATATCTGCATTCATGAAAACAATCTGAACTTTCGCCCCGTCCGCATTGACAACAATCTGACCGTCAGTCAGAGTGCCGGAAACGGCATAAACGCCCTCTTCCGTGATGGTAATGACAGAACCGTCAACAGTTGCACCATTTCCCTGAATTTCGGCAGAATCGCCGTCAAGGGCAATTGTCGTATTGATAGTATAATCAGTTCTAAGGTCACGTTCGGTAAAAATACCAGAAGTATTGATTGTATAAGGAGCGTTTAAATTTACGACATTAACACTAGTCGCAGATTCAGTAATGGGAGAAGTTTCAGAATTTGAATCTGTTTCACTCGTTTCAGAAGTTGTCATTTCAATTGTTTCAGAATTGGGAGCTTCAACTGGAATTTCTCTTGTATCAGAAGAACCAGTTTCAATGGTGTTACTGCATCCAGTTAAGAAGGTAGAAATTGCCATAGCCATACACAGCATACTCATTGTAGTTCTCATCATTTTTCTCATAAAATCACCACTCTCTCAAAGTTCCCAATTCAACTGTTATTTTAATAGGGTTTTCCCCTTTCTTTATCTATGGTCTCTATTATAAGGGGTGAATATGTATTTTCTGTGATAAGAAACTAAAAGACAGGTTAATGAAATCAGAAAAAATCAATTTTGAGCAGTAATTTCATTCCAGTCAGGTTCTTCACCTGCCCCAAGCATAGCAGCATAAGTAAGGATGTTTGCAGCATCTGTGGCATTGGGGGTAGTTCCGTTAATACTTGCCAAAGAATACATAAAGTTTTCTTCGGCTTCTGAATCATTTTCAGAAAAATGTGCTTGTTCCCCTGCACCGCTTTGAGCGGAATAAATCAAAATTCTGGTTGCATCATCAGCAGAAATTTGACCATCTCCGTCAATATCGCCCTTCTTTCCAATGCGGATATTACAGCCTTTCAATACTGGAACGGTATCGATATATTTCGAATTGTCACCGGCGGAATGGTCTGCAATATCCAGACTGACATAATTTGGATTTTTCTTTTCCTCGGTAGGTTCGGCGAAATCAATCCGATAAGTGCCGACCTCAATATCGGGAGAAAGTTTCACATCCAAATCAAGGAAGCTGAACAAATCCGACTGACCGCCTAAAAATTCATGATTTGCCCCCGGCATCAACATTAAATTCATACTGAAAGCCGCCTGTGTTTCGTTGAATCCGCTTGAAAACATACAGTTTGTACTATAGACTTTATTCATTCCAACAGAACCAAGGGAATACGGTTTCAATGTGGTAGAAAATGATGTTCCGTCGGGCAATGTAAAAGTCTGATTGGATTGGTAATAAACTGCGGTAGGCTTGACAAAAGCATCTGCATCGAAAGTGAGTTTTTCGGAACTTGTTTCAAGCATCAGTTCCACAATATCCATTTGCTGTGTTTCCGCCTCAATGAACACGCTGAAATGAAGTGTTTCCCCCTCTTGAATGTCCTCTTGATTGATATAGATAGTCTTTTCATAGCCTGTTCCGTCATACAGACAATTTTCCGCAACATCAACAGGACGGATTGCAAAAGCAATTTCCTCTGAACTCTCATAAACAGCCCCTGCGGAAATTGCATTTCCCATCAGCATCATACCGCTTAATACCAGTGCAAACAAACCTTTTTTTTTCATGAGATGACCTCCATTTTAATTAGTATCATTATTATAGCATAAAAACAGCTCCCCTGTCAATGGTAGATTCCTGTCAAAAGTGCACAATCCATCCCATTCCGACAAAAAAATCTGCGGTATCTCTCAACCGCAGATTTTTTAAGATATTCGCATCAATATGCAATAACGCTCAACAGAACACCAGCTGCAACCGCTGAACCAATAACACCAGCTACGTTAGGTCCCATAGCATGCATCAAAAGGAAGTTTGTCGGGTCAACCTTTGCGCCTTCCTTCTGTGAGATACGTGCTGCCATAGGTACAGCAGATACACCAGCTGAACCAATCAGGGGATTAACCTTGCCACCACTCAGCCAGTTCATAAGCTTTGCAAGCAACAGACCGCAAGCTGTACCCAGTGAGAATGCAACAATACCCAGAATCAGAACTTTCAGGAAGTCCCAGTTTGCAACGTTGGAAGCGGTACAAGTTGCACCAACGGATACACCCAAGAAAATGGTTACAATATTCATCAATGCATTCTGTGCAGTGTCTACCAGTCTGGAACAAACTCCGCTTTCTTTCAGGATGTTACCAAACATCAGCATACCAACCAGAGAAGCCGCAGACGGTACAAGCAATGCTACAACTAATGTAACAACAACAGGGAAAATAATTTTCTCTGTTTTGGAGGGGGTACGGAGCTGAGGCATTTTAATCGCACGTTCCTGCTTTGTGGTTAATGCTCTCATGATAGGGGGCTGAATAACCGGAACTAATGCCATATATGTATAAGCTGCCAAGGCAATTGTACCAGTATTCAGGTTAGATTCCGCACCATCCAGCAATTTACTGGAAACATAAATGGATGTAGGACCATCTGCACCGCCGATAATTGCAATAGAACCGCATTCCGCAGCACTCATGCCCATCAGAGCCGCTGCCAAGAATGTGAAGAAAATACCGCCCTGTGCTGCCGCACCAAGTAAAAAGCTTTTCGGGTTTGCAATCAGAGGGCCAAAGTCCGTCATTGTCCCGATTCCAAGGAATATCAGACAGGGATAAATCTGTAACTTAACACCTAAATACAATTTGTCCAATAATCCGCCATCATGAATGACCTGCCAGAACCAGTCAACGCTTTGGGGCTGATTCCAATATTCCGCATGGAAAATCGCATCTTCTGTGAGCACTGCGGGGAGATTGGAAAGAAACATACCAAAGGAAATGGGAAGCAGTAACAATGGTTCAAACTCTTTGACAATTGCCAGATACATCAACACGAAAGAAACCAGAATCATGACCAGTTTCATGGGGTCTTCCGCTAATCCACAAAGTCCGCTGGTTTCCCAGAGCCCTCGAAGGATATCAAGTAGGATTTGAAGCATGATAATAAACTCCTTTCTCAGAACGGCGAAATATTATTCCGGCGACCGTCCATAGCCCATGCACTTCTTCCGGAGAAACCGCCCTGTGTTGGTTTTTGCTTTACAGATTTGACTTGATAAGTCGTTCCGTCCTGTTCGCTCATCATGGCGACTACTGCGGAAATGACTGCAATCACTTCGTCATCATCCACCGCATTGACAACCGGAGCAGGAACAGGAGGCTGTACCGCCTTTGCAGGTTCAGGCTTTTTCGCCGGAGCTGGTGAAGCCTTCGGAGCTTTCGCAGCCGCAGCCACTTTTGCTTTTGTCTGTTGGTTTTTGTTGATGCCGTCAAAAATCTTGCCAAACAGCATAATAATGACAACCAATAATGCCAACGCTAACAAGACAATCCCGATTCCGGCAAACGTAACACCCAGATATTCTGAACTATCCAAGGGCTTTTTGTTGCCGTCAATCGAACCGCCTGCAAGCATTATCCAATTGTGTGCCGTTAAAATAAGATTCATAGACTCACTCTCCATTCGTTAAAAATTCAGCATACATATTCATTATACTATACTTCTCGTTTTTTTGCAAGTATTTTTTCACATTTTTTCAGATAAACTTTTCACTTTTGAAGCACTGTAAATTTTACATATTTCACAGCCTTACAAGAATTGACAAAAGTTTCACAATGTGCTATACTAATGAAAGTGAATTTTGAAAGGAGCATATTTCATGAAACTGGAATCAGCGAAAAGTATTTTTGCGAAAGCCGTAATTTCGGGCTTTTTAATCGGAATTGGGGGAATAGTGTACTTAGTCTGTGAAAATAAATATATTGGAGGGTTTTTATTTAGTTTTGGCTTATTTTGCATTATTCAGTACGGATTTGCACTATTTACGGGAAAAGTAGGTTATATTCCCGAAAATGAGCCGATTTACCTCCGAGAAGTAGGCTTGACATTATTAGGAAACATGACCGGAACAGGAATTTCGGCATTGTTTATCCGTCTGACGAGAGTTGGTGCAATCGTCCACGAACACGCCGTCAACAGCATGGCTACCAAAATGGGGGACGGATTTTTAAGCCGTCTGCTATTGGGCTATTTCTGCGGAATGCTAATGTATTTAGCCGTAGACAATGGCAAACGCTGTAAAGCTGATAAATTTGATACTGCGTTGGTTTTCGGAACAGCCGTTCCTGTCATGGTGTTCATTTTCTGCGGATTCAATCACTCAGTGGCAGATTGTTTCTATTATTTCGCCTCATTGAGTAGCCCCAATGAAATTTTGTCGGGTTCATTATATGTATTGACCATTGTGTTAGGGAATGCCTTGGGCGGAATGAGTATCCCATGTGTCAAGAAATTATTTGACAAATCCTGAAAAAAGGCTTGTCATTCCGTTGAAAATGTGCTATCATAAAGGTAGCATATTTTTATTGGAAAGGAAATTTCTCATGAAATGCCAAGAAATAAACGTCAATCCAGACGTTTTGAAAATTCTCAAAAATAACAATTGGAAAATAGACAGAAATATTGATATATCATCCATACTCGACTATTTGAAAGAAAAGCATTTTCCGCCAATTACAAAGGAACAAGCAAGATTTTTGAAAAATTTTGCTAATATGGAAATATGTTTTGAAAATATCAATTCTTCAAATTCCTATTCCATTCGTTTTTTCAAAGAAGATTATTTAGCTTCCAAATATTGGTTGGAAAAGTACGAAAATTACACAGGGGAACAATTACTTCCCATTGGGTTTATTGAATATGATGATATATTCCTGCTGATGGATAACACCCTTAAAATATATGGTGCATTTGAATGCGATATTGCTTTTTTAGGGGAAAACATCTTTGAAGTATTGGAGATTTTATATCAGGATAAAAAAATCATTTGGAACAGAATCCATGACTAAAATTGTGAAGGACACGGACTATCAGCGCATTCTCTGCCATCCTGAACAAAAACGAGAAGTATAAAAACAGGACTGTTACCCTTTCATGTGTAACAGCCCTGTTTCTTTAATTCAATACACGAACCCCAATTGTCAGATATGTTGCATAAGCCACCCACAAAATATAGGGAATATTCAAATATGCCGAACTTTTGCGGATTTTCCAGAATGTCAATATCATCACCAAAACCGCCAACAATAATAGCACTATCACAACCACTGCGCCTGTCAGCGATTTCAGCCCGAAAAATACTGGACTCCACAAAAAATTGATGAACAACTGCACCCAATAAATGACAAGTGCTTTTTGTTTCAAGTCGTGTCCGCTTTCATCAATCAGAAACGCAGATATTCCCATCAGTGCATACAAAATCCCCCATGCAACCGGAAACAGCCATGCAGGCGGTGCAAATGGCGGTTGATTCAAAGAACTGTAGAAGG
>DGHF01000248.1:886-3384 GCA_002392545.1 Ruminococcus sp. UBA3855 | reverse complement strand
TATCAAGTTATTTATTTAAGACTCCATATTACAGCCCCACGGAACACGAAGCCCTGAAACGCATTGAACGTCAGGAAAAAGTGGAACGCAGAAAAGCGAAATACCGTCCGCTGGTTTATATCTGTTCACCGTTTTCAGGCAAAGTCAGAAAAAACAAGAAAAAGGCAAGAAAATATTGTCGTTTCGCATTGGAACAGCATACGATTCCGTTCGCTCCGCATCTGCTTTTTCCGCAGTTCATGGACGACAGCAGTCCCGAAGAACGTCAGCTTGCAATGTTCATGAACATGATTATGCTCGGACACTGCGAGGAACTCTGGGTGTTCGGTGAAAGAATCTCCGCAGGCATGAAACAGGAAATCCGCAAGGCTGAACGCAACCATATGAAAATCCGCTATTTTACAGAAGATTTGGAGGAAAAGAAATGAACCGTGAAGAATACGAAAAACACATCTCCATGAGCCTTGCAATGATTTGCAGCAAGGAAGAACACCAGAATATCATGGAACATCTGCACAGCCTGTCTGATGATGATTTCATACTGACAGTTGAAGAAATGAAGAATGGCTGTTCTGAAAACATTTCTGAAAAAGAAAAGATGAAAATACAGCATGAAGTCATGAAGAAAAGAGACTGTCTGGATACTGGACTGGACAACCTCCCTGCCGCTTTCCTTTCCGAAACGGAAAATAACGAATGGCTGAACAGTATCAGCAAAAGCCGTCCGACAAATTTGATTATGCTTGATAACGAAACAGCGATGATAAATCTCTGGAGAAGTTCTAACCAGACAGCAACAGGTATTCCTTCTGACCTGTTTTTCAGCGGCAATATTCCGTTGCCGGACTGCCGGATTCAGTACACTGATTCAGCAGGCAATGAAATTCAGTTCCGAACTGTTATTTTTCCCGATTATCAGGACAGAATCCGCTTCGGTGCAGAAGATTCTGCCGTGCAGGTGGGTATGCTTGCGTATGAATTCAATGCAAATTCCTCTATCATTTTTAGCATTGAAGTTCTCAGAGGGCATGACTGGCTGATGACAATACCATTTTTCGGCTATAAAGGGCTTCCGGCAGTCGTAAGAGAGAGTATCAGCCAGAGCCTCAGCATAGCGGAGTGTTTTGCACAGTTTTCGCAATTTACGGGTGTCTGGTATGGTGTTCAGATTGCACTTCTGCATCCGCTGGTAAAGGATATTTTTCTGAATCCTGCCACGGTTGTTGACACATCAGCAAATAAAAGAGTTTCCAACGGCAAAAAAGGAAAGAAAAGACCGCTCCGTTATATCAAAAGGCATATTCTTAATGCTGAAGAACTGAAAAAGCGTATTCACAGAGACGGAAATTTCCAGCGTCATACACTTGTCTGGTATGTGATGGGACATTGGAGAAAATATGCTGACGGAAGAAAGATATTTATTCAGCCATACTGGAAAGGCGCACTCCGTGACCTGAAAAACAGTGAAATCCGTGAAAGAGAAATTGTTCTGGAGGGAAACACATGAAATTTACTTTATATACTTCCGATTATACCGGAAAACCGCAGAATACAGTATATCCGAATGAAGCGGTGATTGCTTCCGCTGACGATATGAAAAAAGCTGTCAGCTTTGACCATGTGTGTGCAAAATATAAGAACAGCCGCCGTTCCAATGATAACTTTATCAGCTCCGATGTAATCTCTCTGGAATGCGACAATGACCACAGCGACAAGCCTGATGAATGGATTACTCCGCAGATGCTGGAAGATGAGCTGTCCGGTGTGAATTTCGTCATTGTCAGCAGCCGCCACAACATGAAGCCGAAAGGCAAAAAATCCGCAAGACCTCGTTTCCATATGTTCTTCCCGACAGGTATCTGCACCAGTGCAGATGCCTGTGCGGAACTGAAACAGCAGATTTACAAGGAATTTTCATTCTTTGACAGCAAGGCTCTCGATGCCGCACGTTTCTATTTCGGCTGTCAGGCTGACGAAATTCTCTGGCATGAAGGTGACATGAGCATTGAAGAATATCTGTTTTTCATGCAGGGCAGTGTTCAGGCAATTCCGCAGGGACAGCGGAACAATACGCTTTCACGATTTGCCGGACGTGCTGTCAAGCGTTTCGGTGCATCGGATAAAGCCTATGAGGTTTTCATGCGTGAAGCCTCCAAATGTGACCCGCCTCTGAGTGATGATGAACTGGAATCCATCTGGCACAGTGCCTGCCGCTTTGCGAAAAAGGTACAGTCTCAGAAAGGCTATGTTCCGCCCGATGAATACGAAGAAATGCACCAGACACTCAAGCCGGACGATTACTCCGACATCGGTCAGGCTCGTGTCATTGCAAGAGAATACGGAGATGAACTGATGCACACTTCTGCTACGGATATTCTTCGATATAACGGCACATTCTGGGAGGAATCCAGACAGAAAGCAGTCGGTGCGGTCATTGAATTTTTAGACTTACAGCTTGCCGATGCTGAACAGCAGTATCTCAGAAAGGAGGTGCTTGT
>DGHF01000248.1:0-796 GCA_002392545.1 Ruminococcus sp. UBA3855 | reverse complement strand
TCAGCCCGTCAGAACGGAAGGCAGAACCTGATGACAGACTGACACAGAAATGGCTGAAACTTTCAGCGGAGTTTGAGAAGACACTGACACAGGAGCAGGTGGAAACATACCACAAACTCAGCGATATGCAGGGCGAG
Organism: Ruminococcus sp. UBA3855; assembly: GCA_002392545.1. GTDB lineage: Bacteria > Bacillota > Clostridia > Oscillospirales > Ruminococcaceae > UBA3855. The sequence continues at coordinate 659 of DGHF01000248.1, read as the reverse complement.
AACGCAGTAAGGGATAACGAAGTCCTGTACATTCAGGGATTCAAGGACGGAGCTGTGCTGATGATGGAAATTCTCAGCAAATAAGGGAGCAACAGGTACAGAACACTTTCAGGTCTGCATCTGTTTTTCTGCAAGATTGATGATTTCGCACTGCTGCCGTCCGGCATACAGAACAGCCTGATATGCTCCGCCGGATTCATGTTCAATACAGCAAAGCACCAAATCGGAACGGTCAATCATGTTCTAGTTGCGGAGCTGGAAAGCTGATTTATAGTAAGCATCAGCTGATGCTGAACAGATTTCTACCTCATCATACAGATTCAGAAAGCTGTTTCTGTTCTGTTCAACAGACTTATTTTCATAAGGCAGAACCAGTATCAGGGAACAGTTGAAACGTCTGTAGCTTTTCATTACCCTGCGGACAGTCAGTGCTGCCATCAGGTCAAATTCCCCTGTACGTCCCATTAAAAAATTGACATAACCATGATTTTTCAGAAGTTTGTAAACCTCCCGTTCCAGACGTTCTTCGGCTGAAATCGGATTCAGAAGATTTCTGTGACCGAACAGGCTGACAGTATAATATCCATTTCAAACACCTCTTTTTTATAGTGCCTGCTAAAAGGCTCTGAACTTAATACCACAAATTCAAAATATACGCA
>DGHF01000196.1 GCA_002392545.1 Ruminococcus sp. UBA3855 | reverse complement strand
GGTTGATTCAAAGAACTGTAGAAGGCTTTGAAATTTCCTCCCGATACCACAGCAGATAATACCCCTACCAATTCCGCACTAACAATAAATATCAACAAATTGGTAATCTTGGAACGCTTCATAAAATCCCCTCTTTCTGTACCTTATCATATGCCATTCAAAGGAATTTTATGCAAAAAACCAGCCTGTTTTTGTGCAGGCTGGTTTTGAATTAGTCTGTAATGTGATTCTGTAACTTGGTAGCGGTGAGGGTATTTTTCATGAGCATTGCAATGGTCATTGGACCAACGCCCCCCGGAACTGGAGTGATGTAAGATGCTTTCGGCTCAACTTCGGCGAAATTCACATCTCCGCAAAGTTTGCCATTTTCAAGGCGGTTCATGCCAACATCAATGACAACAGCCCCCTCTTTGACCATATCGCCGGTTACAAAATTTGCCTTGCCAACCGCAGCAACCAAAATATCCGCTTCTCTCGTGATAGATGGCAGGTCAACAGTCCGGCTGTGACAAATTGTCACTGTACCACTTCTGTGCAGTAACAGCATTGCCATAGGCTTGCCGACAATATTACTGCGCCCAATCACAACGCACTTTTTACCGGAAATTTCGACACCTGTCGAGTCGATTAACTCCATCACTCCGGCAGGGGTACACGGTAAAAATTTATAATCGCCAATCATAATCTGTCCGACATTTTCCGCATGAAATGCATCCACATCCTTTTCGGGGGAAATCGCCTGAATAATTGCCTTGTCGTCAATCTGCTTCGGGACAGGCAACTGCACCAGAATGCCATTAACGTTCTTGTCTTCGTTGAGGGTGTGAACGAGTTCGAGCAATTCTTCCTGTGTGGTGTCTTCGGGAAGTGCATACTCAAATGATTTGAAACCCACCAATTCACAAGCCTTTTTCTTGTTATTGACATAAACTCTGGATGCAGGGTCATTCCCCACAATCACCACCGCCAAAGCCGGCTGAATACCGTGCTTTTCTTTGAGCTGTTCCGTTTCAATTCGTACCTGTTCTTTGACATTTGCAGAAATCTGCTTTCCGTCAATCAATTTCGCCATAATCAAAAACCTCCTGTAGTTATTGGGTAATTATAGTATAACACAAATTTCCCAATGTTGCAAGAGGTTTTCCCAAATTACGAATTTAATTTTTTCTCATACTCTTTGTAAACTCTCATGTTTTCTTCTCTGCGAAGGTTCTTTCTCATATCCTCATCAAGAATATAATCATAACAGTCAGTCGGTTCGTCAAGCTGTTGCATTCTTTCGGCATCTTCCTTGCGACTCTGACGGAATTTCGTCACAGTTTCGGTCATCATAGGAGTGAAAAATAACATAGTACTCATCAGGGCAATCATGCCACCGCAAAGCATGAGCGGAACATTCCCCACGGCTTCTTTGCTGTAATCGGTTTCAACCTGTAATTCGACAATATCCGTTTCAACCCCTGCATTCAATTCCGCTTCGTACTTCTGCATTCCCTCGCTGACAGGACGATTCATTTTCTGATGGATTCCCGAAACTGAAAGACCCATCATGGCAATTCCTACCACTGCCATAATCATGCCGACAACCTGCACAACAGAAAATTTTATCTTACTCATGGTACATACCTCCTGTATCAAATGTGAATTTTGTTCTTATTTCGTTAATAAAATATTAACATTTAATTGTGATAGCTTTGTGAAAATGTGTTGAAAATAAGAAAAAAATATGAACAAATTGTTAATATCCAACTCAAATTATACAAAATGTATATAAAACGATTATACAATTTTAATAAAACGTTTTCGGTTTATACAAATTGTTTTCGATGAGGCAAAAATAAAAACCCTGCAAAGTTTCCGTTTTTGCAAGGCATTCAGATTCTTTTTTTGCGGTTCATTTCCTTCACATTGGTGCGCCCAAGAATATAATCTGTCGAAACGTCGTAGAAATCGGCGAGGATGAGAAGATGCTCAACAGGAATCGTCAAATAACCTCTCTCATATCTGGAATACATAGTCTGACTGGTGAAAAGAAGTTTTGCAACTTCTGTTTGGCTCATATCCATATCTTCTCTTAAATCTTTCAATCTGTGAAACTGCATAAAAAACACCCCCTTATTTTATAAAATTTGACAAAATTCACTTATTACACTTGACTTTACCATAATTATATGATACAATTTTATTATTAACACATATATGAAATAATGTTTAAAAATTTTGTCGAAATTTGAAAGGAGAAATGAAAAATGGAAGGTTGTTTAAGTTTTGTAATAGCTATTATTCTCTTGATTGTATTTATTATTTTTATAGGCGGAATTGGTAATATAGGTGCATGGTTTTATAGTCTTTTTCATCCTCAGCCAGATGAACCTGATATTATTCCAACAGAACCAATAGCAAGACAGGAAATAATTATTCCAACTGAGCCACAAACCAATCCTCGATTATCAGAATTAAAATTCAATGATTCTTCATATCAAGCAACTGATGATAGAAAAGGGACAGCATTTTTGATTGAATCTGTAATAACTGACACAGATGGTAAACAACATTTAGAGGTTTTAATCCCACGTGACCAACTACAAGATGGTTATAATGGTTATCAATTAAACCAAAAATACAAAAGAATTCAAGGCACAATCTTTTTAAGGGAAAAAACGGCAGAATATCCTTATGAAGGTGATACAAAAATTGAATTTCGAATCAACAGAGAAACTACTGGTCGTACTTTTCAATTTAACGAAAATACGCCTAGTCAGACAATTTCAATTGATTTGTCTGATGCAGAGTATCTTGAAGTAATTTACCATAATGGCAGTATTCCTGTTGGCATAGACGCAATGTTGATAGACAATGAAAATGAAGAAGCACAAGACTCACAAGAAAACGCACAATAACCCCACGGCTTTCCTTAACTGGAAAGCCTTTTTTGTTACCCTGACTACCAACGCAGAGGAAAACAGAAAAAAGCCTTGCATTCCGTGTGAAATCATGGTATAATAGTAGGGTAAAGGAGTGATGAACTTGAAAGAAACCACAATCACACTCGGCGAAGGAATGGAATTACACACCATTTTCGAGCCGAAATTCAAGACGAATACAATTCGTGTCATGCTGTTAGTGCCGGTCATTCCGGAGAAAAATTCCGCCTATTCGCTGGCAATCTCGCTGTTGACGGAATCGAACCGCAAATATCCGGACAATGCATCCATGACCATCAAGCTGGACAATATGTATAGTGCAAATTTAGGCAGTTCCATGAGCCTGAACGGCAGAGTAATGCAGTTATCGATTTCGGGCGGAACGATTGCGAACCGCTACGCACTGAACGGCGAAGATTTGCTTGGAGAACTGACGGAATTGGTGCTTGACTGCATTTTCGACCCGAATGTGAAAGACGGCGCATTTGTAGAATCAGAATTCAAGATTGAACAGAAAGAGCTATTGGATGCAATTCAGGCAGAAATCAACCAAAAACGCACCTATGCTTTAATTCGTGCAAGACGGACGGCATTTGAAGGCGAACCGGATGCATACCCCTCCTACGGTACACAGGAAAATGCATTGCAGTTGACTCCTGAAAGCGTGTATGAAGCATATCAGGAAATGCTGAAACGTGCCGTTGTGCAGATTTATCTTGTGACACCGGAAAAAGACGTGACCGCCACGGTGGAACAGCTGAAAAACGCATTCACGCAGATTCCGGACAGAAAGCCCGAACCGCTGTTATTTGATTGTCCCAGCCCCTTGAAAAAGGAAGTTTCCGAAATCATTGAACCCATGGACGTGGTACAATCCAAATTGGTGATGGCATTCAAGGCGGAAGAAATCGAAACGTATGCTTTCAAGATGTTCAGTGCCATGTTCGGGGGCTTGCCTGTATCAATGCTGTTTGCGAATGTGCGTGAGAAGATGAGCCTTTGTTATTATTGTGCAAGCCGGACACTGTACGGAAAGAATACGTTAATTGTGGACAGCGGTGTAGAGCTTGCGAACGCACAAAAGACCCGTGAAGCGATTCTGGAGCAATTGGAACTGATGAAAAAAGGCGAATTTCCGGATGAACTTCTTGAAAATGCGAAAACGGCTATGGTTGGCGCACTCCACGGAATCGGAGACACACCGAGTTCCTGCATTTCAGAATGCTACGAACGCTTTTTCACGAAAGACAATTCCGACGTTGAGGGACGTGTGCAGAAATATCTTGCCTTGACGAAAGAGGACATTGTAAAAGTCGCAAACGCTTTGAAGCTGGACACAGTTTATTTGATGAAGCAGGAGGAGGGCGAAGCAGATGCAGAAGCATGAAAAAAAAATCATCCGCTCCGAGCAGGGTGATGCAGAGTGCATTCACATCCAGCACGAAAGCGGACTGACAATTTATATCATGGAAATGGAGGGGTATCATTCTTCATTTGCCCTGTTCGGGACGAAATACGGTTCAATCAACACCCGATTCAGATTAAAGGGCGAAGAGAATTATACGGAAGTTCCGGAAGGTATCGCCCATTATCTGGAGCATAAATTATTCGAAAATGAAGACTGTGACGCATTCGAACAGTATGCAAAAACCGGAGCAATGGGAAATGCCTACACTTCCTTTGACAGGACAGCATATTTATTTGCGTGTTCGGAAAATTTCACAGATTCGTTGAGAATCCTGCTTTCATTCGTACAGAATCCCTATTTCACAAAAGAAACCGTTGACAAGGAACAGGGCATTATTGCACAGGAAATCCGCATGAATGATGATGATGCAAACTGGAGAGTATTTTTCAATATGCTGAAAGCAATGTATCACAATCACCCTGTCAGAATTGACATTGCCGGAACGGTGGAAAGCATCAAGCAGATTAACGCTGAATTATTGTATAAGTGTTACAACACATTCTATAATCTGCATAACATGGTGTTATCAGTTGCCGGAAATGTCAAGGCTGATGAAGTATTAGCTGTTTGTGACGAACTGCTGAAACCGTGCGAAGACCAAGGGTTAGAGCAGTTATATGCAGATGAACCAGACGACATTGTAAAACCCTATGTAGAAGATACCTTGCCAGTTGGAAAGCCCATTTTCAATTTAGGATTCAAGCTGAAACCGCAGACCGGAAAAGAATTAGTACGTTCAGAGCTGATTGCAACATCTGTATTGGATGTGTTGCTTGGTTCAGGTTCGCCGTTTTATCAGAAACTTCTGGAAGAAGGCTTGATTAACTCCGAATTCGATACAGATGCACCATTCACAGGGGACGGCTATTTTGTTCTCTCATGCGGAGGCGAAACCGAAAAACCGGAGGAAGTCCGTGACCGTATCATTGCCGAAATCGAGAGGGCAAAGAAAGAAGGACTTGACAAGGAAGCATTTGAGCGCAGCAAGCGTGTGCATTATGGTGACATTATCCGTTCACTGAACAGCGTGGAAGGCAATGCAAGCATGATGTTAAATGCCTATATGGCAGGCTTGCAACCGTTCAGCACCGTGGAAGCCCTTGCAACTATCACCTATGAGGATGCACAGAAATTCCTTTGTGAAGAAATCGACACCGCAAAGGCAGTGCTTTCCGTGATTCACAGTTGAGGGGCGGTATTATGTCAACAGTTGAAGAATTAGGTTACAGCAATTTAGACTATGACGAAATTGTATTTCCTCGCCTTGGGATTGATGTGCACGTCAATCCCACGGCATTTACCATTTTCGGGGTATCAATTCAATGGTATGGAATTATCATTGTCAGCGGATTATTGATTGCATTGCTGTTTGCATTCCGAAACATGAAGCGCATCGGCATTGACCCCGACAGAGCGACAGACGGCATTATTGGCGGAATATTGGGCGCATTGGTCGGCGCAAGAGCCTATTATGTCCTTCTGAACTGGGACAGCTACAAAGGCGACTGGAAAGCCATCATCAACACGAGAGAGGGCGGACTAGCTATTTTCGGTGGTCTGATTGGAGCGGTCATTGTCGGCGGAATTGTCTGTAAACTGCGGAAAGTTCGACTATTGCCAATGCTGGACATTTGCGGAGTGGGCTTTTTAATCGGTCAGGGAATTGGCAGATGGGGAAATTTCACCAATCAGGAAGCATTCGGAAAAAACACCGATTCTCTTTTCTGTATGTCGGGCGGACGTGTTCAACGGTGGATAAGTCTAAATTACAATGCCACTTTCAGTTATGACAAAGATGTCACATTAGACCCTGCTTATCCGGTTCACCCCTGTTTTTTGTATGAATCATTTTGGTGCTTGTTGGGAGCAGTATTGTTATTCATTGCCTTTAAGAAATTCCGCAAATTTGACGGACAAATCATTTTAATGTACATGGTCTGGTACGGATTCGGGCGGTTTGTCATTGAAGGACTACGCACGGACAGTTTAATGATAGGCAATCTGAGAGTTTCGCAGGCATTAGCATTAGTCATTTGTATTACAGCATTGGTTTTATTGATTGTGCAATTTTCGAGAGTCAAACGCATGGGGAGTGATTATGTCCTGTATGTTAATACGGAAGAATCGAAACAACTCCTTGCAGAAGCCGACGAAAGACTCAGAAAAAACAAAAAAAATCCCCCTGCTGAACCCGTTGAAACTGATTCACAAGAGGACGAAACAACCGAAACTGACACCGATTCAGAAACGTGATAAAAAGAGATGAGGGCATTTGGATTTTAATTTTGAGTATTTGCAGGAATTACTTCAGGAAGTAAACAACCTCTACAAAACATTCAAATACTTTGATGTAGACGAAAACGACTGTGAAATCACCTATATTGCTAATAAAAATTACACAAGAATCGGAACACAACAAGGTCTTTGGAAACAATATGATTGCCAAAGATACCATTTCAAAGAAAAAATCCGTATCAGAAAAGGGAGCAAATATTATTGCAAAATCTACAGAAAAAAAGGCAAAATTATTCGTGTTGACAGCTATGTAGCCGGAAGAGTTGACGTTGCTTTTCTGGCATATTATTCCGGAAATAAGCGGTTTCTGTTTCCTTTTTCTTCGGACGGCAGTTTCTACCCAACATATTCTTATGTAACGCACTTCAATGGAAATGAAATTGATGAAGAATATTTTGCTGACAGTGTTCAAATCGTTTATGAACATTATCAGCAACTTGACGAGAATCATTATGAATACGACTGCATCAATTATGTTCCAAAAGGGACTTATCCCATATTATCAGTTGCAAATGGAATATTCACCCTCAAACCCGAATTGCAGTATACTTCCAAAAAACTCTGTACTTATTCTAGTTTACCATAAAACCTCAAAAAAGCGACTTCTTTTCGGAAGTCGCTTTTTAACGTTCCCGAGGTGATTCGAACACCCGACCTACCGCTTAGGAGCGCGAATCGGGGGGCAGTCGCCTCTGTCAAACACTGTATAGAATTGTCT
>DGHF01000201.1 GCA_002392545.1 Ruminococcus sp. UBA3855 | reverse complement strand
AAAGAAATGGACGTTGTTTCAAAGTTTCTGGATGCCTGCTGTGAAATCGGTAGCGGTGAAGTCAAGGCTTCTGTGCTGTATGCGGTCTATCTGAAATGGGCAGGTGAAAACACGGAATACAAGATGTCAAATACGAAATTCGGCATTGAAATGCAGAAGAAATTCCAAAAAGCCCATAAAAAAACAGGTTGGTATTATTCGGGAGTTTCTCTGAATACTGAATATGAGCCCTTAACAATTGGATAAAATTGGTAAAAATATAATAGGGTGACGGGTGTGACGGGTCTACCTATACCTTCGCACAAAAAAAGAAAATGAAAAAAATATAAAAGGTATGGTACAACCCGTCAACGTCGTCACCGCTTTGCAGAAAGGAGTATTTATGAAAATTGATTTTTCCAATTCTGCCGTCTGGAAATCGCTCGAAAAACAAGCCTATCACGGAACAATTGAAATCAGTGACTTTCCTCCTGTGGAATACAAATATTTCAGCGAACTCCGTCAAATTTACTATGCATTCAAATTTGAAGGTCTGCCCAAAGAAGAAGCCGAAAAAGCAAAGAAACACATTTACAGACAGTATCAAGAAAATTTGCAGGAATATCAATATTATTCCGATTTCGTCAAGCGTTGGAACGAAAATATTCAGAATGCCGGAACGTACCGGAGCGAAATTCTGAAAACGTCCGATATTGTGGAGAAATATATTCTTGCTGTCAAGTGCATCAGTGCCATGACCGGAGATGAACCATTCTTGAAAACCGCCCTCGAACAGTTGAAAGGAGTATCAGAATGAACTACAAAGACCCCATCAAACTGGAAACGCAAGAGCTGAAAAGCCGCATTGTGAAAAATGGCGAACTGACAGCCATTCAGAAACGTTTCCTGCTTGACAAAATCGAACCTGCTGTATGGCTTCTCAGCAGTGACGGCTATTATCCTTACTGTTCCAACTGCCACTATGAGCCGGAAAGCATCAGAATGCCGATGACGAAATTTTGTCCGAACTGCGGTAGAAGAATGAGAGGTGCATCAGAATGACAACCGAACAACTTGCAAAAATCCAGTGGCTGAACCGTGCGTTCCATGCCGAAAAGAATTATAAGGCATGGCTTGCCAAATTGGAACGTGACAGGAGCATTGCCGAACGTCTCACACGCTCCACAGACGGCACAGGAAGCCCGTCAGGCAATTCTACAGAAATTTCCCTTATCCAACTTGCAGACACCGAGAAACGCACGCTGGAACGCTTACAGGAGCTTGTCAGAATCCGTGAAGAAATTACAGCTGTCATTCAAGCAATCCCTGATTTGGATGCTCAAACCATCCTTATCCGGCACTATCTGGCATATGAGACATTTGAGCAGATAGCGGAGAGAATGCATTATGACGAAAGAACAATTAGAAGAAAGCACGTGAAAGCACTTGAAAAAGTTGTCCTGTAATGTCCGCTTGAAATGTGGTATAATAGTAGTATCAAAGAATGCAAACAGCTTTACCTTCTTGATTTTTATGGCGAAAGGCATCCGGCAAAAGTCGGGTGCTTTTTGTATGCCTTCATAACAGGGGGGAGGAGACCCCTAGGGCATCCCCTCCCTGACTCCAAAACAGCCACTGCTCAAATTTATCGCTGAAAGGATGTGAGACAAGATGCCATATGGTTTGGAATGGCTTAAACGGAAATTGACCCAAAAGCAGACTCGTGTCAACTTACGATACCGATATTATGAGATGAAAAATTATGTTCCGGAAATCAGTAATATGCTTCCGGCAAGCTTTCGGAATGTCGCTCACTCTTTGGGATGGTGTGCGAAAGCGGTCGATTCGTTGGCGGACAGAGTTTCTTTTCTGGAATTCTCCCATGACGGCGGTAATCTGAACGAAATCTTCCGGCTGAACAATCAAGATATCCTGATTGATTCGGCGGTATCCTCTGCCCTCATTTCGGCTTGCAGTTTCATCTTTATTGAGCTGGACGAAAATAATTTCCCTCGGTTACAGGTCATTGACGGCGCAAACGCAACAGGAGAAATTGATCCCGTTACCATGCTTTTAACTGAGGGTTATGCGGTCATTGAACGGGATTCGCAGACAAACAAGCCCACTCTGGAAGCGTATTTTCTGCCGTTCGAAACGCAGTACTACCGAAACGGCATTCTTGACGAAAGTCTGACCTTGCACCATAAAGCTCCGTTTCCGCTCCTTGTTCCAATTGTCAACCGTCCCGATGCGAAACGTCCTTTCGGTCACTCCAGAATTTCACGTTCCTGCATGGATACCGTCAAGACTGTGATTCGAACACTCAGACGTTCGGAGGTCTCCGCTGAATTTTACAGCGTTCCGCAAAAATATATTGTCGGGCTTTCTCCTGATGTGGAATTTAATGGAATGTATGCGACAATTTCTAGCTTTTTCGCCGTACAGAAAGACGTCGAAAACGACAAACCCACAATCGGGCAGTTTCAGGGGCAGTCTATGACCCCATTTGTTGACCAAATGAAAATGTTGGCTAGCGTTTTCGCTGGTGAAACTGGTCTGACTCTGGATGACCTCGGATTTTCTACGGATAATCCGGCTAGTTCAGAAGCTATCAAGGCAAGTCATGAGAATTTGCGCCTGATGGCTCGGAAGGCACAACGAACGTTTGCAACGGGATTCCTCAATGTGGGCTTTTTGTCGGCTTGCCTTCGGGATAACTACACCTATTCAAGAAGTGCATTCGCCGGAACACAGGCGGAATGGATGCCCATTTTTGAGCCGGATGCAAGCGCACTCGGTGGGATTGGTGATGCTATCCTAAAAATCAATCAGGCTTCTGAGGGATTCCTTGGTGCTAGAAATATTCGGGCTTTGACGGGGCTGAGGAGTGATGCTGATTGACAGAACAGGAATTATATCAGATTGTCCGCCGTGAAATTGATGTTCGTGCAAGCATTGACCCTGCATTTCGTCAAGCTCAACGGAAGATCGACAACGAGAACGGCGATTTCACCGATTCCGCTCAATGTTCGAGATTCCTTTCGAAATGTCTAGGGGAACAGTTAGCAAAACATATCCTTGAACTTCCTCCGGATGAAGGGCGTTCCGAACTCTGTCAACAGCTCCTGAAAG
>DGHF01000109.1 GCA_002392545.1 Ruminococcus sp. UBA3855 | reverse complement strand
ACCAGCAAGAAAATGACGAACAGCAAAACTACGTTCGTTTTGAAGAAACCGAAGAAGTGATTTTCCGACATGATGCAACCAGTTCCAGAGTCGGTGCAAAATGGTTACAGCCCTATAGTTTCGCAATGTATGCCCTGTCAGACTTTGACAAATGGGAAATTGGCAAAAACGTGGAATATATTGACAGGGAATGCATTGTCATCACTGGTGATGCCTACGGATATAACTGGTATCCAGTGGGAAGCACCTTCACCGCCTACATTGATGAAGAAACAGGCTGTTTACTGCGGAATGTGGTCTATGATGCAGACGGAAATTTAGTAGATTGGCAAGTCACCATGTTTATTTTTTTTGATGAAGATGCCGGAATGGAGTTCCCGAACCTTGACGAATACACCGAAATCAAGGATGAACCCATTGACATGGAAGAATACTATGCATACAAGACCAACAGTAAAGGCGAAACCTACGGAATCGGCGGACAATATACATTCACATGGGAAAATTACGACCTTCTCCCTGACCTGATTTTATTTGATTATGACAAGAGAAATGATGTAGGATATTATCAGCGCAAAGACGAAATTTTCGAAATGTTCCCTGAAGACCCCGAACGCAATACCTACCGTCAGGAACACAACAAATTGGAAGGCGATATTCCAATTGAGGTTAATATGTATGACTGTGAAGGAAATTTCGCCTACACCATCACATACTATCACGAGCCATAATTTCAGATAAAATATAAACAATCTGTAAATTTTTTCGCAAATCAATTGACACGAATATTCTCTTGTGTTATCATTAAAATGAGGGGATTTATACAAAAATCTTCTCCAAAATCAAATGAAAAGAGGATATTTCAGATGAAGACAAAGAGAATTTATGTGTACTGTAAAGACACGAACCAAAAGGGCATAATTGCCTACTATGTGGAGAGTAGCGAAGGGGTATATTTGTTGTTCACGCAAAAATTCCGTCACAGCTCGTACCAGTACTTTCACGCAGGGCTTCCGCTTGAAAAAGCAATCAAACACCCTTCCCACAATGATGCCGCAATTTCGAACACTGTCCGCAGAATTTTGCCTAGTATTCACTACATAGAAAAAACATATGACGTGCAGTTGCTGAATAAATCCAAAAAAGTCGCATAAAATAGACAAATAAATAAAAAAATCCCGCTCTTAGGAGTGGGATTTTTTGATAATCAATCATGTTTGATTTTCGGTTTTCTGCGTAGAAATGATGTGCAAAGTTTTTTCATCTGGCTGACCATCATAAAACTTGTCAAGCACATTCTGGAAAACGTCGATACTGGAATCAGCCTCATGGAACAGTGTCACGCAGGAGCGCACTTTGAGAACATCCGGAAAGCCGAAAATTTCCTGAGCGGACTTATCCTGCCGAAGCAAAGTCTCACAAATAGCAACCAGCCTTTTTTTGAGAACCTCATTTTGCAGGTATTCTTTCGCCTCATCAAGGCTTTGAATAGCATACTCTTTAGAAATGAAGCTATGACCAAGACCGTCAATTTGTGGAAAAATATACCAAATCCAATGACCGACCTTGCGCCCGCTGGAAATTTCAGACAAAGCCATGTCATAAGAATAAGCCTGAGCATCCAGATATTTTTCAGCACTGAACTTTTTTTCCATAATTCTCCCTTCTGTTTTCAATAATTTTTTTGATTTTTGAGCTGTTGATATTCCCGAAAGACCTCCAGACATTCCGAACGGTCTAATTCCTCGGAAAAATCCCATGAACTGGAGAAAAACACCTTATCCCTGAAACCGATAGCATCCGTATCGGAGATATTACAGCCGTAATAGACCTTACGGATATTAGCCCACCGGACAGCCCCCAGACACATGGGACAAGGTTCAGCAGTGGTATACAAATCACAACCGGACAAATCAAACGTCCCCAGCGAACGACACGCATCATGAATCGCCATCATTTCGCCGTGGCAAGTAGGGTCATTCAGCAAAACAACCTGATTATGTCCCCTGCCGACAATGGCATTATTTTTGACAATCACGCACCCGAAAGGACCGCCATGACCAGCACGGATTCCATTTTGAGCTTCTTCGACTGCAATTTTCATATATGGATTCATAATAGCATTCACCTCTTTAGGGATACAGAAAAAATACGAATAAAAAGCAAAAATCCCGAAAGCGAACACTTTCGGGATTGATGGCGCTCCCTGTTGGACTCGAACCAACGACCGTTCGGTTAACAGCCGAATGCTCTACCGACTGAGCTAAGGAAGCAAGTACCGGCACCTATCCGATTTCCCAGGTCGTCACCAACCAAGTATTTTAGACGTGAAAGAGCTTAACTGCTGTGTTCGGAATGGGAACAGGTGAACCTCTTTGCTATCAGCACCGATTCTTTTTTGCAGACCTTTAATGGTCTTGTGGTGACCCGTACCAGATTCGAACTGGTGATGCCGCCGTGAGAGGGCGGAGTCTTAACCACTTGACCAACGGGCCTATTTGGTGCACCATCGGGGACTCGAACCCAGGACCCACTGATTAAGAGTCAGTTGCTCTACCAACTGAGCTAATGGTGCATATCTGCTCGACTTCATTATTATACCACATTTTAAGTGATTTGTCAAGTCTTTTTTCAAATTTTTCTGAGCTGATAATCAGAACAAAACGAAATGCAAGGAAGAGAACA
>DGHF01000192.1 GCA_002392545.1 Ruminococcus sp. UBA3855 | reverse complement strand
AGAAGAATATTTATTTTTGGGGTCTTCATGAAGGATAAAATTCCATGTGTTATTACCACCATTAGACAGCTTTCCCCCTACATAAATATAGGGAACTTTATTGTAGTCTATTTCCGGTAAAGAATTCCATGAATCTCTCAATTCTTGTGTAGACTTAAACCAAGGAACATTTTTGTTTTCCAAGTCGCCTGTTACTACAAAGTAATCACCAATCTTAGTGAATTCAAACTCATTCTGTGTACCAATTCCTAAATGACCATTCACATAGAAGGGCGCTTGAATTTTGGCTTCGTTTTCTGTCCAGAATTTCTTCATTTCAGTGTTGCCGACACCGATTTCTGTACCACCCATAACATAGCCCTGTGTACCAATATTATCAACGCCCAAATTACCCAGCGCAACGAACGCACCGCCACTTGGAGGAGGACTTTCCACAACTTCTCCGTTTCCATTGGCAAGGGCATAAAGCGAATATGTGGTATCTGCCATATTTTTGCTGACAGTGGTAGTAAACTCGTAGATATTTCCATTAACCCACTTCTGTGCCTCAGTATCAAATAACTGCTGTTCGCCGCTCTTTGTTACATTGACTTCGTAATCTGCCCCATCAAGTGTTACAGCTATCTTTGTTGTACCGCTGCTGATGGTTTTCCTGAATTCTTCTTTCGCATTCACAGCCTTGATAGCAGAATCCAGTACTGCACGAGCCGTTGCCTGAGTCTGGGCTTTCTGGTAATTTGCATAGGCACGATTGCTGGCAGTTGCTGCCAAAGCAAGTGTTCCCATCAAGAACACAATCAAAACCATCATCACAGCAACTACCGTAAAGAGGACAGTACCCTTGACCCTTTTAGGGCTGCTGGAAATCGTTTTCTCCTTCATCCTTCTAACCACCTTTCTGATGAAGTGTCTTTTGTCTTACCTCTTACTTAGTCAACCTTTGGTTCGTCAATCTCCTTAGCATCATAGAAGGAAATTGTAATATTCAATGTAGAATCGCCATCAGTGGAAGTGGGGCCAACTGTAATCACTGTTACCTCACCAGTTTCAGGATTAACTTCTTCTCTGGTGGTGGATTCCAGACCACCGCTGAAGGTGTAATCAGAAATTCCAAGGGTAGTAATTGCAACTGCGTTTGTATCCTCTTTCATTTTGTCAACAAAAGTAAGAATATCTTCACGCTTGCCACTTGCCTGTATCTCTGCGGTTGTTACCATTACTTCTGCTGTTTCACGTTCACCAAGAATTGTTTCTGCCTGCATTGCATCAGAAACCTTCTGGTTGTAATTGCCGTTTACGTCAGCAGCTTCCAACAAGGAATAAGTAACAGCATTGGGGACATAATAGTAATATTCCATTGCCTCTGCGGAAGGTTCTTCCAAAACGAGGGAAGTAATCTTCAGATTGCTTTCATCAATTGCCGGCTGAATGTACTGGTCAATGTGGTACTGAACCTTATCTACAACCAAAGAGTTATTTGCTTCTTCCAAAGCAGAATTGACAAAGATTGCAGCAGTTGACTTGGCATCTGCATAAGTGGACTTGATAGCATCCTGTAAGACAGGAATTTCATCAAACTTGCGCTGAACGTCATCCGCATCAGCCTTTGTGGATTCATAAGTTGCCTTGTCAGCAACCAGAGTCTCGTACTTCGGCTTAATCAGTGCGAAGAAACCAGCCAGCAGTATCACAACGATAGAAATGATAATCAAAACCATTTTATCTCTATAGCTCATATTTTCACCCATTGTTATCGACCTCCTTTATTCAGCTGCAACTTCTTCAGTTTCTGCTGTGTCATCTGTTGTGTCATCTGCTTCAAGAACAGGTGCTTCATTCCACTTCATAGTCAGTTCCAATGTGAAGTTCACATTGATAGAACCATCAGGAGTCTGCCCCTTTTCTGGAACAACCTGTGCTGCGCTGTAACCAGTATAATTGACATTCTCAAACATATCGCTGTAATTGTCATAAATATATTGTACCATTGCAGCCGGATATTTCTGTGAGAATTCTTCTTTTGTAATTACAGAAACCGGAATTTCAAACACACCGTCTTCGTAATTGACACTTCCAGCAGAACTTTCCTGAACAGTTCCGACATTTTCTACAGTAGCTGTGGATACCAGCGCATCATCAATTGCTTCATATACCTCACGGCTCAAAATGGGATGTGTCTTATAAGCTTCACTTGCAGTGTCAATTGCATCTGCATAGGCATTGACTTTTGTTTTGCGCTCCTGAAGTTCATCATACAGCGTCAGTTGTGCAGCGGTATCCGGTGATTCAAGGAAGTCACGAAGCTTTTTCGTATCATTTTTGGTATTGTTGTCCATAATTGTAAGGGCAGCAAACACACCAACCACACAAACCAGACTCACGCCAAGACCAATGACACCATAAATCAGTGAAGAATCATCTACTTTTGTACTTCTTGCCTGTGTGCTTGTTTCAGTTTCCAGAAGGTCAATCCGTTCTGTTGCCTTGTCACGCTTGAACATTGCACCGATTGCATTCGCATACAATGCAAATTCAAGAGACTGATAACCATGAATCTGCGGAGGTACTGTCAGCTGTGTAACAGTCAGTCCATCCTCATCGCCTGAACTACCACTCAGTTCCTCAACCAAACGGTCATACAAACCTTCGGAACAATTCAAATCACCGTAAAGCACGACATTTTCGATTTCCTCAGCACTACGACTTCTGGAGAACTGGAGCATACGCTCAATATTTTCAAGAACCGCTTCAAATACATAATCATCCGGATTCTCGTAGTCTTCGGGGTCAATGGATGCAAAACGGGAGAATGACAGCTGATTGTTCTCATAGATATTCAATGAAATAAAGTCAGTGTCAACCTGCACAGCCAGCAACGGCATTTTTGCCTTTACCTTGGAATCAGCGAGCAGTACCTTTGTGATGGCATTACAGCCAATCATTACAGTTTTCAGGGTAATGCCCAACATATGGAATACTCTCTTATAGCAGTCTACCACATCATAAGGGCAAGCAGTAACCAATACACGCTGTTTTCTTTCTCCGGTTTCGTCCTCCTCAGGGTCACCTACAATAACATAAGCAACGGAGTAGGAATCATCAACATTGATTTGTACCTGTAACTGCATACGAATTTCCTTCATGAATTCTGATTCCTTCGAATTGGGAGTTACCAGAAGTTCCTTGAAGACGGTCTGGTTGGAAGCAATCGAAACAATCGCTTCTTTGTCGGGCATGTTCTGTGCTTTCAGCACTTGGTTAATCATAACCGCAACACGGTTAATGTCATTTACATGACCATTGACAATGACTGCTTCATCCAGAGAAATTTCAGCAGCACTACTGATTTTGATTTTGCCGCCGCTTTCCGTACCTTTAATAATACGGATTTTTCTGTCTGTGATATCAAATGAAAGCATTTAGTTTTCCACCTCTCTGTGTATGATTGTTTTTTTAAGCTGCAATTGCATCGAAAGAGCCGTACAATGCGGGGAAGATTGCCATCAGGAGCAAGCATACTGCAATACCCATGATAATAATCATGACAGGCTCTAACATACCAACCAATGCGCCAACTGCAGTATCTGCTTCATCATCATAGTAGTCAGCAGACTTTGTGAGGATGCTGTCCAATGCACCAGCCTCTTCACCTACGAAGATGATAGAACAGAACATGGAGTCAAAAATTTCTGTTCTCTGAATGGAAGATGCAAGAGTCTCGCCCTGCTTTACTTCGTCAATAACATTCTGGAAACATTCAGAAATGTAACGGTTACCCAGAATTGCAGATGCACGCTGTAAACATTCTACCATCGGGATACCAGAAGAATACAGGGAAGAAAATGTTCTTGAAAAACGTGCTGTGTAAATCTTGACAACCAGAGGACCAAACCCCGGTCCTTTAATGATGAACTTGTCAAACTTCAATCGGGTGCTTGGAATTTTTAACAAATAGGTAATGCCAAACGCAATACCTGCAACGATAGCCACATAAACATACCAATAATGTATCAAGGAATCAGAAAATCCCATCAACACTTTTGTCAGTGTGGGCATATCTTCAGGACTTTCATACATACCTGCAAATGTCGGCAGGATGAAAACAGACATACCAATAACAACAGCGATACAAAGGAAACCTAAAATGATAGGGTATGTCATTGCCCCTTTAATGGTATTGTTCATTTTCTGTTCCTTCTGATAATGGTCAGACATACGCTGCATAATCGTATCTAACTGACCTGAGGATTCGCCGGCACTAACCATGGAAATCAGGAATTCCGGAAATACGCCACGATACCTCGACATGGAATCCGAGAAGGATTCACCTTTCTGCACGTTCTCGTAAATATCTTGCCAGACCTGTTTTGCTTCTTCGGTCGGCTGTTCTTTGCTGAGGATGTCCAACGCCTTAACCAGTGTCAGACCGGAAGTCAACATCGCCGCCAGCTGACGACAGCAGAATGTCAGTTCCTCAGTTTTGAACTTTTTGATTGTTTTCGAGCCCGTGATGGACTTTTCCTCAAACGAAGTGACTATAATGCCCTTTGCTTTCGCCTGGCTGTGAAAGTCCTTTTCGTCCTCGGCGTTGATAGTTCCCTTGACTGCCTTCCCAGTCTTGTCGGACTTACCAACATAAGTATAACTTTTCATTCGACCACCTCCAAATGGTTCTCAGAATCTTGAGAGTATATTTTAGCATAATACTCCAGTATCTTTATTATACCATCTGCAAATTAAAATTGCAACTGGTTTTTTACATAAATCCAACATAAATTTTTAGAAAATTTCACAAATCAGCTACTCGATTTATACCATCTGTAAAATGCAATGAATTTTTTTTGAAATTTTATCGGTTTTTTATTACGTTAATTAAAATAATTAACTTTATATTTTTGTTTGTTCTGTCAAAAACCTTTGTATAGTTTTAACAAATATCATGAACGTTGTTTTGAAACAATCATACGAATTGGAGATTTATTCACAAGAAACGACACAATTTGTTCACACAGATTCAGCTTTTGCAGTATCTTCCTTTTTTTCTTCTGGTTCTTCCCTGCTTTGCTCTTGCTGAACAGCCGGCTCACCGCCTACCGTGTACAGTTTGAGAACAGTCGCTGCCATTTTATCAATCATCAGGAGAACAGTTTTCGTGTCTCCGCCACGGTAATGCATGTAGGCATGATACGCACCATGAATCAGGTATGTGAGAATGACATTTTTTTCGAGGTCGTCACGATAATCAGGATGTCTGCTGAAAATGTATTCTTTGAGACGCTTTTCCAGACGTACTGCCAGCATTCCGGCACGGCTTCCGGAATAGAGAATGCTCAGTAAGCTCTCATGCGCCATCAGAAGACAGTACAGCTCCTCATTGAAACGCTCTGTGTCGGTCAGGAGCTGTGTGGGGTCAGAAAGTCCAGTCAGAACATCATTGATAACCTCCTCTTCAAGCGATTCAGAAAGTTCGTAAATGTCATGATAATGCAGGTAAAATGTCGCCTTGTGAATGACAGCTTTGTCCGTCAGCTCCCGAACCGTGATTTTTTCCAATGGCTTCTCACTGCGCAAGGCAAGAAAAGCATTGATAATGCTTCTACGTGTTCTCTGTTGTCTTAAATCCATAAAAATTTCCCTCCTGTACATTGATTTTAATATATGTTTTTCAAAATCTGTCGTCTATCCGACTGCAATCTAAAAATGAAGATTGCAACCCCGAACAAAATCCTGTATAATTAAATTATAACATTTTTATCAGACAGATGCAAGTATTTTTTTCTGAAAATCCCAAAAAGAAAGGAAAGGTTAAATTTGGATATTTATGGTTTCTACACTGGGAAAGTTTTTGATGCTCACAAGAACTTGGGCGCACACAAATGCACGGAGGGAGGTTATACCTTTCGGGTCTATGCTCCCCACACAGGCAGAATTACCCTTGTCGGCGAATTCAACGACTGGCAGGACTGGGAAATGTACCACTGTTACAATGAACACTTCTGGGAAGTGACTGTTCCGCAGGCAAAAGCCGGACAGCGTTATTTATACAGAATATGGCACAGTGACGGCAATTATACGGAACACTGCGACCCCTACGGCTTCGGGATGGATTTAAGACCTGCTTTTTGTTCCGTCATCCGTGATATGTCAGATTATAAATTCCATGACAGCACCTGGATGCACCAGCGCACCGACTGCAAAGACAGACCTCTGCATATTTATGAGATTCACTGCGGTTCGTGGAAACAGAAAAAAGAAAATCCGGACGACGAAAAAGGCGAATGGTACAATTATGAGGAACTTGCTGATTTGCTGATTCCCTATGTCAAGAAAATGGGGTATAATTATATCGAACTCATGCCCATTGCGGAACATCCGGCAGATGAAAGCTGGGGGTATCAAAATACCGGATTTTTCGCTCCGACTTCCCGATACGGCACAGCAAAACAGCTCAAAATCTTCATTGATAAATGTCATCAGAATCATATTGGTGTCCTGCTTGACTTTGTTCCAGTGCATTTTGCAATTGACAGCTATGGACTCGCCAAATTCGACGGCGCACCCATCTATGAATACCCTGATACTTCCTCCAGTGTAAGCGAATGGGGAAGCTATAATTTCATTCATTCCAAAGGAGAGGTACAGAGCTTTCTGCAATCAAGTGCTTGTTACTGGCTGGAGGAATATCATTTTGACGGTCTGCGGATGGATGCCATCAGCAGAATGATTTACTGGCATGGAAAAAGGGAATGCGGTGTGAATCAATCTGCCCTCAATTTCATCAAAAATATGAATTCCGGCATTAAAGAACGTTTCCCCACTGTCATGCTTTGTGCAGAGGATTCCACCGACTTCCCTAAAGTAACAGCTCCTGTATGGAGTGACGGTCTTGGGTTTGATTATAAATGGGATATGGGTTATATGAATGATACTCTCTCTTATTTCCAGACTGACCCCCTGTTCCGGTTCGGGAATTATGACAAGCTCACATTTTCTATGATGTATTACCACGCTGAATATTATATTCTCCCCTTCTCGCATGACGAAAACGTCCACGGAAAAGCGACAGTTTTACAGAAAATGCACGGACTGTATGACGGGAAATTCGCTCAGGCAAGGGCTTTTTATATGTATAATGCCATCCATGCCGGAAAAATGCTTGACTTCATGGGGAGTGAAATCGGTCAGCTCCGTGAATGGGATGAAAGCAGAGAACAGGATTGGTTCATGCTGAAATATCCTATCCATGACGCTTTCCATCATTATATCATGGAGCTGAACCATTTGTATCTGAAACATTCCGCACTTTTTGAGCGTGATTACACGGACGGCGGTTTTGAATGGAAAGACTGTAAACAGAATTACCCCTGCTGTTATGCCATTCAGCGGTATTCCTCGAAAGAATCCATTGTGGGAGTGTTCAATTTCGCCGGAGCACCTCAAGACCATTATATATTGCACTGTGATGCAAAACGTCTGACTGTGCTCATGGATTCCAGTGCTGATATTTACAACGGTACTCGCCCCAATACTGCCGGAACAGTCATTGAAGGCAATGACGGCGAATTTGTCATTTCTCTGCCTCCCTTCACCGGAATGTGTTTTCAGGCACAATAATTCAAGCAAAAACACCGCCCCTCAAAAAGGCGGTGTTTTCATTGTATTACCATCCATACGGTTTTTCAACAATCATATTCACGACTTTCTTTTTGCGTTCTTTTCTGTCTTCCACTGTTACGGAATTATCCGGAATATTGAACTGCTCTAACAGCTCCCCGATGGCTGGGAACTGCTCCAGTATGTTTCTCCTCTGTCTTAAAGAATCAGGCAGTTCGTCATAATAGCCATGTCTCCCCTTGTACCAGAGCAACAAATTCAGAGGCTGAGAACTTCCGCCTCTGTTTTCGTGTTCCCTTGCGTACATTTCCAGAGTTTTGATGCATTCCCTAGGAAATTCAACATACCGACAATTGAAAACCACTTTCAGGTATTTCATATTTTCTTCGTCAATCAGGGGAAAGAAAAAAGAAGCATCATATTTTTCGAAATTTTTTAGGGCTTCCTGATTTCTGGTCATGCACACGAAATCCATGAATATCCGCTGTTTTGCCCCAAATACGGCTTCCGTCGGCACAAGCCGATTTGAAATAATGGAAATCATTTCAGAAATCGTTGTTCCCTTGCTTTTCAAATCTGTCTCACGTAATTCCAGAAAATCATAATCACCTAATTCGAAATTGCTGAAATGATATGATTTGAAAACTTCATCATCAGCCGGAAAAATATTCACCAATCCTAAAGAATAGCATTTTTTCAGGGGTTCTCTCCCTACAAATCTGACATTCTCTGTCATTGTCATTACCATTATGCCACAGCCATCAAAGGCATTGCATTCCACTTCTCCGCCACCAATCATCTGTACAGAACGCATTTTCAAACAGCCAAGAAATGCATGGGTGCAAATTTTCCGAACCCCTTTCGGAATTTGTATTGTCTCCAATGATTTGCACCTTACAAATGCATAGGGTTCAATCACCTGAACACTTTCCGGAATTTCCACTTCTCTCAGCCCTGTACAGCCACCAAATGCACATTCTCCAATCACTGTGACCCCATCAGGAATGACGGCTTTTTTCTGAAATAATGACGGTCGGAATTTCTTCAAAACCCCATTTTCAACAACAAATCCCATCACATTCACCTCCCTTTTTGAAAAAATCGGTCTCATTACTGACATTATACCACAAAATTCCGGAAAGGTCAATATTTTTGCTGAAATTTGTTCTGTATTCTATGTACCAAAAAACAAGAAGTATTTCGTGATTGTTGTATTTTTTTGGCGGAAATGCTGAAATGCTCTGAAAGTCAAAAAAATTTGCAAAAAAGGCTTGCAAAAATCTTTCAGACAGCCTATACTTATTATATAGGATATTTTTAGTATCGATGAAACAAGGAGTTCATATCATGAATCAAAAAGAGACAATTCAGGCACTGCTTAACGGTGCATATGATGAATGTTTGCAAAAAATGTATGTCTGCAATCAGGATGAGCTTGCTCCCTATCGTCAGCGTTTTGTGGATGCTGTGAAAATGTTCGGGCAGGAATTCGGAACAGACGGTGAAATTATGCTGTTTTCTTCTGCGGGAAGAACGGAACTTTGCGGAAACCATACTGACCATCAGGGCGGTCACGTCCTTGCTGGAAGTGTCAACCTTGACATTATCGCAGTCGCCACCAAGAGAGACAACGGAAAAATCCGTCTCAAATCAGAGGGTATGCTCATGGATTCCGTGGAACTTTCTGATTTGACCCCTCAGCCGGACGAGTTCAACAGCTCCTCTGCATTGCTTCGGGGAATTTCTGCACGTTTCGAGGATTTAGGCTATCCGGTCAGCGGTTTTGATGCATTCACGACTTCGAATGTACTGCGTGGGTCTGGGCTTTCGTCTTCGGCATCATTTGAAGTACTTGTGGGAAATATCTGCAACAGCTTTTTTGCTGAGGGGGCTTTTACTCCTGTCCAGATTGCACAAATTGGGCAGTATGCAGAAAATTTCTATTTCGGAAAACCCTGCGGACTGGAAGACCAGTTAGCGTGTTCTGTGGGCGGTGTGATTGCCATTGATTTCAAGGATGATGAGCCTGTCATTGAAAAAACTTCCGTCAGCCTTGCAAAAGAGGGCTATGCACTTTGTATCCTCGACAGCAATGCAGACCACTCTGACCTCACGGATGCTTATGCTTCCATTCCGGCGGAAATGAAAAAAGTTGCTTCCGTCTTCGGAAAAAATCTGCTTTCAGAAGTCAAAAAAGCTGACTTCTTGGCGAAAATTCCCCAAATCCGTGAAATTTGCGGTGACAGAGCTGTCCTGCGTGCACTACACTTTTTCAGAGAGGATAAACGTGTTATCCGTGCGGTGCATTCCTTACAGAACGGCTATTTTGAACAGTATCTGAAAGAAATTCGTGATTCCGGCTCGTCATCATTCCAGTACCTGCAAAATATCAGCACCTATACAGAACCTGAACATCAGGAAGTTGCCCTGACAATTGCACTTTGTACGGAATTGCTGGGCGGTCGTGGTGCTGTGCGTGTGCATGGCGGAGGTTTCGCCGGAACAGTTCAGGCATATGTACCGCTTGACGAACTGGATTCTTTCAAAGAACAGGTGGAAGCCGTTCTTGGTGAAAATCACTGTCATATCTTAAAAATTCGCCCTGTTGGCGGTCTTGTACTGACCTGTCAGGTGTGATATATAAAAAATCAAAAAGGAGACATGAGACTATGGGAAAAATTTTAGTCACTGGCGGTGCTGGGTTTATCGGCAGTCATACCTGCGTAGAATTTCTTGATGCAGGCTATGAAATTGTTGTTCTTGATAACCTCAGCAACTCCAAAGAAGAAGCCATCCGCAGAATTGAGAAAATCACAGGAAAAACGGTCACTTTCTACAAAGCTGATATGCGTGATGAGACGGCTGTCAGAAAAATTTTTGAGGAACAGCCGATTGATGCAGTTGTGCATTTTGCCGGTCTGAAAGCTGTCGGGGAATCTGTTGAGAAACCGCTTGAATATTACGAAAACAACCTGAATGGTACGTTTGTATTATTAAAGGTCATGCGTGAATTTGGGTGCAAGACATTTGTATTTTCCTCCTCTGCGACTGTTTACGGCATGAATAACCCCGTTCCCTATGTGGAGGATATGCCCACAAGTGCTACAAAT
This sequence comes from Ruminococcus sp. UBA3855, assembly GCA_002392545.1. Taxonomy (GTDB): domain Bacteria; phylum Bacillota; class Clostridia; order Oscillospirales; family Ruminococcaceae; genus UBA3855. The sequence continues at coordinate 3,881 of DGHF01000192.1, read as the reverse complement.
CCCTATGGATATACCAAAGTCATGATTGAACAGATTCTTCATGACATCTGCAACGCTGACCCTGAATTTCGTGTTGTTGCACTTCGTTACTTTAATCCCATCGGCGCACATAAAAGCGGTTTGATTGGTGAAGACCCTAACGGCATTCCGAACAACCTCCTCCCCTATATCGGTCAGGTCGCTGTCGGGAAATTACAGCAACTCTCTGTCTTCGGTGACGACTATGACACCCCAGACGGAACAGGCGTTCGTGATTATATCCATGTGGTTGACCTTGCAAAGGGTCATGTTTGTGCAATTGCATATGCTAAGGAACACAAGGGCTTTATCCCAATTAACCTCGGAACTGGAAACGGAATTTCTGTTCTCGAAATGGTGAAAGCTTATAGTAAAGCCTGCGGTCATGACATTCCCTACCGCATTGCCCCCAGAAGAGCCGGTGATATTGCTTCTTCTTATGCCAATGCAAGCCGTGCCAAGGAATTGCTGGGTTGGGAAGCGCACGAAACCCTCGAAACAATGTGCGAGGATAGCTGGAGATTTATGCAACAAAATCCAAATGGGCTTTAATCCGGAAGGATGATACAGAATGCTTGATTATTTCATCTCATTTCTGTTCATTCTTGTCTTTGTTGCAGTTTTTTTGGGAGTGGCGGTCATTTTGGGCGGGAAAAATCCCGAAATCCGTGATTATTTCCGCTTCTTCTATGAAGAAGACTCCGAAAGACGATTCCGCCCTGACCCTAAAACCAAAAGCGGAAAAAAAGCAAGAGAAAATGCCCGAAAACAAAGAATCCGCTCCGTTGTTCGCTTTCAAAGTGATAAGCCTGTCACGCAAACAGTTGTTCTTGTTCAGAAGGTGGACGAACGGCGGAGAGTCGTCAACAGCGCAGGACGTACATTTATCTATGACCCCTATTTTGAGCTGGTCTTCGAAACAGAAGAGGGCGAACCTATCCGCCTTGTGACTAGCCGTGCCGTGTTTAAGGAAATCCCCTTCAAGCAAAGGGGGGCTCTCACTTATCAGGGAACAAATTTTATCCGTTTCCGGTTCGGTGATGTGGATATTACCGAATAGTCCCCCTGTTCTAAGATGTCGCTGATTTTTTGTATAATTTGTGAATAAAGTATGTCAAATTCTTTTTTAGTCGGTTGATTTTTGGCAGATTGCACAAATAATGGCATTAAAATTGTTTAAACTAATCAATTTTTTATTAAAATTCTGAAAAGACTTGCTTTTTTCACAAGAATGCTGTATGATAGTATTATAAGCTGAAAAAAGTGGTTCTTACCTGACATTATGAGGAGGTGTCGCCTGATTTGAGCAGTCAAACAAATCAAGATGAGGAAAGTACGTCGTCGGGATATCGTGTGCTAATGGTTGTAAGACAGGTTTTTGTGTATCTTCTGTCAATCGCCATTGTGATAGGTGCATTGTTATTCGCAGCGAACCAAAGCCCCACAAAGTCCCTGTTCGGCTACCGCTATTACACGGTTTTGACGGACTCCATGAAACCAGCTTTTGTAACTGGTGATATGGTGATTGTCAAGCTTGCCAAGGCTGAACAAATTAACGTGGGCGATGCTATCACCTTTAATCCGTCCAGCGACAGTGAAGCTTACCTGACGCACCGTGTCACCGAAAAAATCCCCAATTATGAGGGAACAGGCGTGACATGCTTCCGGACAAAGGGTGATGCCAACAACGCAGAAGACTCTTTTTTAATTGACGAAAACCGTGTCATTGGCACTGTATCACTTGCCATTCCGAAACTTGGGCTTGTGGTGCGTTTCCTGCAAATGCGCTGGTATTTCGTTGTTCCGCTGATTATTCTTGTGTTCGTCTTCTTTAAGCTGATGAGTACATACCTCGGCGGAGAGGAAGAGGAGGAAGAACCACAAAATTCCCAGCCACCAGTGAACGGCTGAGAATTACCAAATGGAATGAATGTCCGCTGGCTGGTGAGTCTGCGGACAGTGGGTCTGGCAGTCGGGTGAAACTGCCCTGCCCTGCTTCAGAGTTGCAGTCTGGTGAAAACTGCAAATTTTGATACAAAGGAGTGTTTGATATGACAAAGAGGAAAAAAAATGCCCGTGAAAGACGTGCGCTTGTTGGTGCGCTCTGCACAGCTGCTGTCATTGTTGCCGGCTCGACATTCGCATGGTTCACAAGTGAAGATGAGGTAACGAACCGTCTGAGTGCAAGTGCAAACTATGATGTAAGCATCGCCGAAGATTTCCAGCCACCAGAAAACTGGCTTCCTGGGCAGAAAATCAATAAGGACGTTTCCGCTGTCAATACGGGTAACGTGGATGCGTTCGTAAGAATGTGGCTCGGCGGTCAGATGAGACTGCTCAATGAAGAAACCACAGCTGCAAATATGAAAGAGGCTGTTAAACCAGCAAGTGCAAGTTTAACAGGTGACCTTACTGCTGTTACTGATAAAGATATGCTTGCCCTTGGTTTGACATGGCAGAAAACAACTGATGGCAAACCTGTTTATTACAGAACCCTCAGCACAAAGAAGATTGATAATGATAAAGATGCTAGTCACGCTACAGCAACGGATGAAGAAACTAATTCTCCTGCTACATTCAGCGAGGTGCAGTCTATGATGGCTGGCGGTGTGTTGGTTTATGCTCCTACAGATGCTAAGTTTAGTTGGAAACTGGAACAGGCTACTGAAATGAAAACCTATACAGGTGATGCTGATGCTACCGGAACAGTAACAAATATAGCAAAAGATACTGTTGTAGGTACGTATGGAGCAACTGGTATTTCTGCTGCTATTTCGTCCAATAGTAATAAAGCATACTATGGTGCAATTGATGCTTCTACATTCCAGCCCGAAACAGAGGGTCTTTACCTCTTCCGCAGAAATGTAAAGGAAACTGCTGACGGCACTGCAAATACTTATGAGTACAGCGGTTACTATTATGTTCCTGCTTCTGGTGGTGTTTCTGAACAGTATTTTGCACTGCATACCGGCACAGGCGCAAACGGTGAGTCTGACTATGTTCTTCCGTCTGGCGTTATCAATGACAACAGCACAGCAGAGCCGAGTAAAGACCAAGTTTTGCCTGTAACTATTGCAAGTGGGCAGAAAGTTTATCTGTATACTGCTACTGAAAAGGTAATTGACACAGGCACAGGAGATACAAATTTGATTTGGAAGTATCATGCACCTGATAGTACTAAAGAAACCGACTTAGAAAAGAATGGTTACTTTACAGTTACTTATAAGGGGGCTGATGGTAAAACAGGTACTGAAACTGTTGAAGGCGTAACTACAGATTACACGGCTGATGATATTGTAATCAATGTTGCTCTTGCAAATATTAGTGATGCCGCTGAAGCATGGACAGCAATCTATGCTGCCAATGCCGACAATCACCTCACAACATTCTACTACAACAATGATGTAGAATCTGGCGATACTACAACTAAACTTGTTGACAGCGTAGAACTTTCTAAGAATACAAAGAACGGTGCTTATCTTGCGTTTGACTTTGACCTTAATGTATTCCTCGAATCTATTCAGGTTACTATGGACGAAGCTGGTATTGAACAGATTACTCCTGCTACAGAAGCGTGGTCTGTTGTTAGTAGTCCAGCAGTAAATACTGAGATTACAACTGCTACCGCAACTATGGGTGCTACAAATCCGGCTGAAATTGCAACAATTACTTGGAGTAAAGCAACAAGCTAATTTAAATAAACATAATTCCGTGGGGCGGTGGTTTACCGCCGTCCCTGCGGTCTTTGCGGAGACCTCTTCTCATGGGGAGAGGTTTTCGGAGAGACTGCCACTCAAATATATTTTGCTATGGAAATATCCCCCTGTTTTCGGCTGAGTATATCGTATTTACCGGACATTTTG
>DGHF01000037.1:555-3101 GCA_002392545.1 Ruminococcus sp. UBA3855 | reverse complement strand
ATGCTGGAGGACGGCATAAACGGGACGTTTTCAGAATCCGACTATGACGAAACACAGCTCTCAAAACTGGAATCCAAATGGCTGCGGTATCTCACTTCTTCAAAGCTATCCGCACAGAAAACAGAACAGGAACGGGAAAAGCTACAAGAACTGGTTTCGGATATTTCTCATCAGACCAAGACACCGCTATCCAATATTCTGCTGTACACACAGCTTTTGCAGGAGCAGGACATTGATGGACAGAGCCGACAGCTTGTAGATGAGATTCGACAGCAATCGGAAAAACTCGAATTTCTGATACAATCCCTTGTGAAGACCTCTCGTCTGGAAACAGGTACATTTCAGCTTGCACCGTTGAAAAATAACATTGACAGTGTGATTGACGCGGCAATCGAACAGATCACTCCGAAAGCCAAAAGCAAACAAATCAAGATCATGTACTCTTCCCAAAGTCATACAGCGAAATTTGATATCAAATGGACACGTGAGGCATTATTCAATATTTTGGATAATGCAGTGAAATATTCGCCCCGAAACAGCGTGATAAAAATAACAGTTTATGCCTATGAAATGTTCGCCTGTGTCTCCGTTGCAGATCAGGGGATCGGTATACCGGAAGAGGAATTGCCGCGCATTTTCGGGAGATTTTATCGTGGTCAGAATGTCAGGGAACAGAACGGCGTGGGTATTGGTCTATATCTATGCCGTCAGATCATCGAAGGACAAGGCGGGTATATTACTGTGGAATCTACTGTCAATCAAGGCTCAATATTCAAAATCTTTCTGCCGAGGTGAAATCTTTCAAAACTGTTAGATTCTCGACAGGTTCTTGAAAGAATTGCCTGATACAATAAGTGCAGTGATAAAAATCACTGCATTTTTTTTGAGGAGATGATAACATGACAGTACTGAAAACAGAAGCCCTCACAAAGATATATGGCGAGGGACAAAGAAAAGTCACTGCACTTGACAATGCAAATTTGAGCGTGGAACAGGGTGAATTTTTGGCGATAGTCGGCACATCGGGCAGCGGAAAATCAACACTTTTACATATGCTCGGAGGACTTGACAGACCAACATCCGGCAAGGTATATGTGGAAAACAAGGATATTTTTTCTCTGAAAGATGAAGCACTGACGATCTTTCGCAGAAGAAAAATAGGCTTTGTGTTCCAGTCGTTCAACCTTGTGCCGACACTGAATGTGTATGAAAATATCGTGTTTCCGATACAACTTGACGGAAATGATGTTGACGATAAATTTGTAAGCGAGGTCATTGGGATACTTGGTCTTGCTGATATGCAGAATCGTCTGCCGAATCAGCTTTCGGGCGGTCAACAGCAAAGAGTAGCCATTGCAAGAGCATTAGCTGCCAAGCCAGCCATTGTCCTTGCAGATGAGCCTACGGGAAATCTCGACAGCAAGACCTCGCAGGACGTTCTGAGCCTGCTGAAAGTCACAGGACAGAAGTTCAGCCAGACTATCGTGATGATAACCCACAATGAAGCGATAGCGCAAATGGCGGACAGAATCATCCGCATCGAAGATGGTCATATCATGAAGGGCGGTGAGCCAAATGACTAAGGTGAGCAACAAAAAGGTGATCAGCCGCCTTGCGTTTCGTGAACTGAGATCAAATAGCAGAATGAACATTGTGGTGATTCTTTCTATTGTGCTGACCTGTGTCTTGTTCACGGCGCTGACCTCTATCGGTGGGAGTCTGATAAATGGCTCACAGCAGGAAACGATGCGGCAGGTCGGCGGTGACAGAATGGCAGGTCTGAAATGCGTTCTGCCGGAAGATTACGAAAAAGTATGTGGGGACAGCGCAACTCGTGATGTCGTGTACCGTGTCATTGTCGGCAATGCTGTAAATGACGCTTTCAAGAATTTCGCTGTCGAGATCAATTATGCAGGTGATGAAGATGCAGCAAAAGCTGCATTTTGTAATCCGACAACCGGCAAACTTCCTGAAAACTATGATGAAATAGCAGTCAGTACGCTTGTACTTGATGCACTGGGGCTTCCGCATGAACTGGGAACGGTCGTGCCTGTAACGCTTGATGTGGACGGTGAAATATCGGAACACGAATTCAAATTGTGCGGATACTGGCAGGGCGAAAAAGTCGCTATGGCACAGGAATGCTGGGTATCAAAAGTATTTGCAGACAAATTTGCACCTACTCCGACTGAGCGATTCAACTCACAGGAATATCCGGGCTACGCAGGCTACTGGCAGGTGGATTTCAACTATGCAAACAGCTGGAACATCGAAGGTAAGACCGATGCACTGATAAGCAGACTATACGGTAACAGCGAAAATGCTCCTGATGTCGGCATCAACTGGGCATACACTACAAGTAATGTAGACAGCGGTATGGTTGTGGGCGGTATTGTGATGATACTTGTGATCTTTGCGGCAGGATATCTGATTATTTATAATATTTTCTATATCAACATTTCAGCAAATATCCGCAGTTATGGTTTGCTCAAAACGATTGGAACGACCGCACAGCAGATACGGCGAATGGTGAGGGTGCAGGCGGC
>DGHF01000037.1:0-381 GCA_002392545.1 Ruminococcus sp. UBA3855 | reverse complement strand
ATCAGTGTGAAGCTGCTTGTGATGATATGTCTGGTTTCAGCGGTGTTTACATTTTTGACAGTTATGATAAGCTGCGGAAAGCCTTGCAAGATCGCCGGAAGTGTTTCACCGATTGAAGCACTCCGATACAATGAAACGAATATCCATGCAAAGAAAAGAGACAAGAAAACAAAAACCATCTCGCCACTTTCAGTTGCAAGAAATAATATGTTGCGCAGCAGAAAGAAGACTTTCATAGTCGTGCTGTCGCTGACGCTGAGCATGGTGCTTGTAAATACGCTGTTCACGGTGCTGGGGGGTATAGATATGGATAAATATGTCAGCACACAAATTGTCGGAGATTTTATCATCATGCCCGATAAAGTTTCGACTTTGAATTAC
>DGHF01000063.1 GCA_002392545.1 Ruminococcus sp. UBA3855 | reverse complement strand
GTAATTTCTCAAAAAGCCTGAAAATAGGGCGATTTCAGAGATTACCCTTTCGTTTGTTTGTATTCAATACGCAGTGAAAATATCGCTATATTCCGTCAATGTGTTGATATTTTCTTTTTCGAATATCACACCAATTCCGAGTGCTTTCAGCTCTCTGATGTGTTCCAAACAGTCAACCGTGTTTCTGGCGAATCGTGATGCCGATTTACAGAGAATCAAGTCAATTTTTTTCTGCTTGCACAGGCGAATCATTCTGTTAAACTCTTTTCTTTTTCTCGTACTTGTTCCACTCAAGCCCTCGTCCGCAAATATTCCAACGAGTTTCCAATCCTTGTTGCTGTTGATGTAGTCAGTGTAATATTCGATTTGCACTTGATAGGAATTCAATTGTTCCAAAGTGTCCGTGCTGACTCGACAATAGGCGGCTACTCGCAACTGTTGGTACTGATTTTGTCCGTTCACAGTCTGCGGTTTCGCTGGAATAATTCCTAAATAAATTCTTTGAAATGGAAACCTCCAATCAGGTGAAATTCCAGTTCATTTTCATTATGCACAATTATTTTTTCCACAATGCAATTAAAAGCATTTTCGTCAAATTCTGTCATTTTGTCAGGATGATTTTCAAAATAATTTATCAGTTCTGAAATCTGTTCCAGCACATCATCTTCATCATCTGCATGAGTCAATCGGGAAAGTTCCTTTTGTAATTTTGCAATTCTGGTTTGTAGTTGTGCGGATTGTTCCTGATATTTTTGACTACTCAGAAATCCTTTTGTTACGAGAGATGCAAGCACATGAATCTGTTCCCGAAGCTGTGCCGTTTCCTTTTGAATATTTGTAACTTGATTTCTTGCAGAAAATTTCTTTATTTTCAAATCATACAAGCTTTGGTACACAGGTAGCAATATTTCTGTATAGTGGACTGCCAATTTATTGTACAAAGCGATGAATGCTGACTGAAAAATTTCTTCTTTTATCGTTCCATTTTGGCAGTCGGAAGCAGTACGCCGATGTTTCCGACATACCCATGATGGTTCAGTACGATGACTATCTTTGATGTAGGAAAATCCGCATTTTCCGCATTGTATTTTTCCAGTGAACAGGTAAGTGCTATCTGATTTATGCTTTGAAATGCGTTGAGAAATGAGTTCCTGCACTTTTTCAAATACTTCTTTGCTGATAATTGCTTCATGGGTATTTTCTGCATAATACTGTTCATATTCGCCATGATTTAATATTTGCCTGAATGGAATCGTATTTGTGGCAAATGTTTTCTGATACAATGTATCTCCGATATACCATTCATTTCTCAAAATGTTTGTCACAGAAGTGGCTTCCCAGCGTTCTTTTCCCAATGGAGACGGAATTTTTTGGTGTGTCAGATAATCTGAAATTGTACGTGAACCATAACCAGAATAAGCCATTTCAAAGATTTTCCTCACAATTTTGGCTTGTTTTGGCTGAATCACAATCTCTCCGTCAACCCTTTCATAACCGATTGGAACTCTTGGTATTTTGAAAGTTCCGTTTTTCATTTTCTTTCGAATACTCCAGCGGATATTTCTGGACATGGAAACCGACTCTTCCTGTGCCATCTGGCTCATAATTGTCAGCATCATCTCATTGGATAAAAGTGCAGTGTCAATATGTTCTTTTTCGAATACTATCGAAACCCCGATTGATTTGAGTTCACGGGCATATTGCAGACAATCTTTCGTATTTCTGGCGAATCTGCTGATAGATTTCGTGTAGATACGGTCGATTTTTCCTCTGTGACAGTCCTTTATCATCCTCTGAAAGTTTTCTCGGTTGTCGCTGGTCGCACTTTCGCCCTCATCAGCGTAAATTTCCACCAGAATTTCCGTATCAGAATTTTGAAATTTGTTCTGATAATATTCCGTCTGCACAACGAATGAATTGTGCTGTTCTGCTGAGGAAGTCGATACACGGCAGTATGCCGCCACTCTGATTTTTCCAGATATATCTTGCTTTGTTGGTGGTATCATGGTTACTTTTGGCATCAAATCACCCCCCTTCAAGCCAATCATACCATAAATTTGAGCAAATTGGAATCACCAGAACCACTAAAATTTTTCTTTTGAATTTGTGCAGTTCATCCTGTCTGCTTGTCCTGCGACAACACATAAACAAGTTGCTGTCATCCCAACAATTCCACCGAAAAATGTCCCGAAAATAAACTCAATCATGCGGAAACCTCCAGTTCTCTGGCTGAAGCATATTTTCGGAATACTTCTGCCCGACAATACTGTTTCAGCTTTGCTTTTTGTTCTGCGGTCAGCAGCATCATTTTGGTGTCAATAAATTTCTCCATGATGTGCCACATATATTCAGCCTGTCCGTATTGTTTCATGATTATTCACCCCTAACGCTGTTAAAATTGCCCAATCTATGGGCATCATTTCATCTGGATATAAATATCCAACATAGTTCAGTAATCTGCTCTTGTCAATGGTTCGTATCTGTTCTGCGAGAGCCTTGGAATGCCGTTTCAGACCACATTTCGTTACAATATTGGCATGAGTTGGCAGCGGCTTTTTGTAAGCCGAAGTTATTGGCAGAACAATTGTTGTCGGGCTGTAAAAGTTCCCGATATCGTTCTGTACAATCAAGACTGGACGTTTACCGCCTTGCTCCGAACCGATAACTTTTCCCAAATCTGCGTAGTAAATTTCACCCCGTCTTAGCATCATCTTTTTCCTCACTGGATGAAAACCCCTGCTTGTATCTGACACAATTTCCGAACGGACAATATAAAATGTCCAGA
>DGHF01000204.1 GCA_002392545.1 Ruminococcus sp. UBA3855 | reverse complement strand
GTAATTATAATGGGGGATGTTGCGCTGTGAAATCTCAGCACATTTTGCTAAAAACTAATGCAAAATGCACTGAGGGCGCAACTTCCCCCAAGCCCCTTTTTATTTAATTTAAATCTAATTCAATTTATGGTGGTTGTAGTACATTCCGTAGACAATCCCACAAATTCCGCCTAAAATATGCGTGAGCTGTGAAACGTTGTCGTTTACTGTTACCGCTGTCAATACCTCCTGACCAATGTAAATGCACACTACAAATACCATCGTCAGGGGGATTTTTCCGCTTGCCACACTCGTCCATGAACACAGTATGATAAACATGAATACAATTCCACTTGCTCCCAGCAATGCATTGCTTGTAAATGCCACATTCGCCAGTCCGCCAATAAATGCTGTTACTGCCATCATTCCCAATAACCGCTTGCTTCCATATTTTTCTTCCAGCATGGGTCCAATTAAAATGATTGTCGTGAAATTGTTCACGAAATGCGTTATGTCAGCGTGCCCTATCACATATGTGAACATCCGCACATACATTAAAGGGTCAAGCCATTTCGTGCGATAACAGGTGAATAACATCCTTGTGGTGTCTCCGCCTGTGGCATAGCTGAACAGCAATGCCACAAATGATATGATGGTAAACCACACTATCACCGGCGCATTAAACTCCACCTGCGGAAATTTTTTCTTCATCAGATTTTTGAATAGCCGAAACTGTTTACAATTGCATCTACCTTGACTCCCTCGGCACAAAGCGGACAGCTGGACGGCAATTCTGTTCTGTATTCCGGTATGTCTTCCATGGAAAATACAGAGTCAATCTTCATGCCATTGTATTCCGGAATTGCTGAGAAAATTGCTGCGATTCCTGCCAACTTGCCACTATAATACTTCAGACACTCTACACAACGTGTGATGGACTTTCCAGTCGAAACGGATGCCATCAACAACAGAATCTGCTTGCCATAAATGTCCTTCTGGAGATTGTCTCTGAAAATCATCTGGTTATTCATGTTCGTTTCAGGGGTGATAACGCAAATGTCAAGCCCGCCGTTTACTCCGTTTCCGGTACTGCAAAGGTCATGCGCTAAAAATGCACCAATCATTTCTGTGCCTTCAAAACACAAGATTGTGTCAATCTGCTTGTTGTGTGCGTAAAACTTCGCCAATTCTCTTGCAGCTTCACGGGCTGCACGATACTGTGTCTTTGTGGTGGTCATGTCTACAAAATAATTAACGTGGGAATGGTTGGTTGCAAAATGCCCCGGAATCAAGCCAAGCTTTACATTGCCGTTATTCTGAGCAATAATATCAATCAATCTGTTTTCCATAAGTATCCTCTTTCCTTTCTGTCCCATTCAAATGGGGAATTGCAGGACGGTGAAAGTCCGTTATTATTATATCAAATTCAGGGGCAAATGTCAATATTTTTTTTAATTTTTTCTACTCCTTGCAATTTTTTTCTATTTCCCTGCACAACAAAAAACGGCATATTTTTGCATATGCCGTTTATATTCTGCTGTCATGTTATCAGCTTTCCCTTACGTTTCCTCTTTCATCTGCCCTGTAAGTGCCGTCGTTGTCGTCTCTGCCGTCTACCATGTCATCCACTGCATCACGGGCATCATTCACCACGTCGCTGGTCAATTCTCTTCCGCCTTCCACTACGTCACTGGCTAGCTCTTCCGCTCCGCTCTTAATTCGAGTGTTCCGGCTGTTACGGTTTGATTCACTGTTTCTTGCTATATCATCCCTTGCGCTTTCATTGCTCCGCTCTATGCTGTTGGGTTTCTGGGGGGCAACTGTCACCGCTGGGGTATTGTCGACACGGTTCATGTCGTTTCCTGTATTATTATTATTATTATCGTTACGATTTCGACCGCCACAGCCTGTCAATATCATTGCCACTGCAAATGCAGGAGCTATCAACTTACTCTGTTTCATCATTTTTCGACTCCCTTCCGAGCTGTCAGACAGCTCTATCATAGTATTTCCCGAATTTCATGTGATATGATTCGGCACATTTCACAAAACTGTTGAAAAAAGTCTGTGCTAAACAATGAAATTTCACAAAAAGGCTTGCCATATTTCAAAAAAGGTGCTATAATAATACTGTTGGTGTTCGTCATGGACGAACTTTCAGGAGAGGAGCGTTATTTCAATGAGTGCAAAGGATACTTTTATTTCTATCTACAGGGAGAAGATTCACCGCAAAGGCTCGGAAAATCTGCTGAATTACCTGATGAGTGATGCAAGTGATTTCTTCATTGCTCCTTCAAGCACACGTTATCACGGTGCTTATGAGGGCGGACTCGTTCAGCATAGTGTCAATGTGTATGAATGCCTTGTGGATTACCTCGCAAGACCACGCACGAAAGAACTCTACCATATGGACTATTCGGAAGAAACCATTGCTCTTGTCGCTTTACTGCATGACATCTGCAAGCTGAATTTCTATAAGGTCGATTTTCGGAATTCGAAAAATGACAAGGGGGTCTGGGAGAAAGTTCCCTACTATACTATTGAAGATACGCTTCCCTATGGACATGGTGAAAAATCTGTTTATATTGTTTCCAGCTATATGCGCCTTTCACGTGATGAGGCTTTTGCTATCCGCTATCATATGGGATTTTCCGGCAGTGACCCTGTCAACAATGTCGGGCGGGCTTTCGAAATGTTTCCTCTGGCTCTGGCTTTACATGTGGCAGATGCAGAGGCGACTTATTATCTGGAAGGTTCTATTAACAAATAACAAATGAAATTTTTCATCATAGTAAAGCAATAAGGAGTTTTTTGGAATGAATTGGTACGAAAATGCGATTATTTACCACATCTATCCGCTCGGTTTCTGCGGTGCGCCACGTTTTAATGAGGGCGGTGAACCTGTCAACCGTCTGGAAAAAGTCCTCGAATGGATTCCCCATTTCAAGGAAATGAATGTGGATGCAATTTATTTTGGCCCTGTCTTCGAATCCGTTGAACATGGCTATGATACCACTGATTACAAGATGATTGACCGCCGTCTCGGTACGAATGATATGTTCCGGCATATCTGCGAAGAACTGCACAAGAACGGTATCCGTGTCATTCTGGACGGCGTTTTTAATCACGTCGGAAGAAAGTTTCCTCAGTTTGTTGACATTCAGCAAAAGGGGCAGGGGTCTGGCTACTGTGACTGGTTTCAGAATCTGAACTTCGGCGGAAATTCCCCCTGTGGCGACCCTTTCTGGTATGAAGGCTGGAACGGTCATTATAACCTCGTCAAGCTGAACCTGCATAATGTCGGTGTTTGTGACCACCTCATTGATGCTATTAACTACTGGATTGAAGAATTCAAGATTGACGGTATCCGCTTCGATGCTGCGGACTGCATCGACTTCAATTTCTTTAAGAGAATCCGCTCTTTCTGCAAGGGAAAAAGACCCGATTTCTGGCTTATGGGCGAAATTATCCATGGTGACTATAACAGATGGGCTAACCCTGAAATGCTTGATTCTGTCACTAACTACGAATGCTACAAGGGAATCTATTCTTCTCATAATGATAAGAATTATTTCGAAATCAATTACTCTATTAACCGTCAGTCCGGCACTAACGGCGGTATTTACCGGAATATCTGCTTGTATAACTTCGTCGATAATCATGACGTTGACCGCCTCGCAAGCCGTCTGAATAATCAAAATTACCTCAATACCTGCTATACCCTGCTTTATGCTATGCCCGGTATTCCGTCTATTTATTACGGTTCGGAATTCGGCATTCAGGGCGCAAAACAGGGCGGAGATGATTCTCCTATGCGCCCTTGTCTCAATATCGCTGATATGGATACTAATGCACCCATTTACAAGCATATTGTCAAGCTGGGCAGAATTTACAGGGCTTATCCGGCTCTGCGCACCGGCTCTTATAATACCATTATTATCCGTAATCAGCAAATGGTATTTTCCAAGGAACTGGAGGGGCAGACTGTTTATGTCGCTCTCAATTTGCAGGATTCGCCTTGTGATATGCAATTCGGCACTCACTACGGTGCATTGGTTGACGTGCTCAGCGGAAATGGCGTACGTGTCGAAAATGGTCAGGTATTCCTGCATATGGAGGCTTTCAGCTCCATGATTATCGTCAATGACGATATTGTCAAT
>DGHF01000072.1 GCA_002392545.1 Ruminococcus sp. UBA3855 | reverse complement strand
TTATGAAATCTGAAAGAGGCATTGAAAAAGCAATTTGTGCGAATGTTGATATGTATTCCGGCTTGGTTTACAGGATGCTTGAAATTCCGGAAGAATTGTATACGCCTTTGTTTGCGGTTTCCAGAATGGCTGGATGGTCTGCACACCGTATGGAAGAATTGCTGACCGGAAACAGAATCATCCGTCCGGCATACAAGGCTCTTCCGAAGAAACGCCCCTATGTTCCGATTAGCGAACGCAAGTAAACGGCTTTGCAGTCTTGTGATGGCTCTTCCCCTGATGCTGTCAGGGTGTTCAGTAGAAGTCAACCTTGACACACTCCTGACCCCTCCCAAACTCAGCGCACAGCAAGAGCAGATATATCAGGCTTTGAAAGATACAACCGGTTCAGAAATTCAGCTCAAATATCCGAAACGTGGAAATTATCTTTCTGCTTTTATCGTGGCGGATATTGACGGCGATTCCGGAGACGAAGCAATTGTATTCTATGAAAAAAGCGGTTTGCCCTCACAAGATGCCGGATTGAGAATCAATGTACTTGACTGCATTGATGGGGAATGGCGTTCCATCTGTGACAGAAATGCGGAAGGTTCAGAAATTGAAAAAGTTGTTTTGTCACCGTTGGGCGGAAATGACAGAATGAATGTGATTGTTGGCTATTCCACGGCGAATCAGTCAGAAAAATATATTTCTGTGTATTCTTACAGTGACGGCTATCTTGACCAGACTTTTTCACACAGCTATGCTTTGTTTGACGTGGCGGACACCGGAAGCGGCGAAAATAACCCCGATTTGATTTTACTGGGGGCTGGCACTTCTGCGGAATCTCCGGCATATGCGGCGGTGTACCGCCTTGCTGAAGATGGTCGCTATCACGAATTTAAATATAATTTCCGTGACAGTTACACGGACTATAACCAATTGATTTATGGCACACTCCCTGACGGAAAAGTTGCATTGTATGTCGATGCTGCAACCGGCACAGCAAGCCTGCAAACAGAAATTCTCTGCATGGAGGATACTCAACTTTCTAATATGCTGGAGCGTTGCAGTCATGTGGCAAGTGATACCGTGCGGAGAGCTGGTCTTGTCTGCATGGATATTGACGGCGATAAAATACCGGAAGTCCCCGTGCAAAATGTCTTTCTAGGCTATGAAAATTCGGACGAATCCGAACAAATCCGCCAGACCAGATGGCTGATGCTCCGTGAACCCCGATTCTGTACCGAACATTACAGCTATTACAGTGCTAATAATGGCTATGTATTCATTCTTCCGGAAGAATGGGAAAATCATGTGACGGTTGTCAATGATACCACCGCCGGAGAACTGCGGTTTGTCGCTTATGACGGTGCATGGGAAGACCAGATGCAGGTATTGCTTCGGGTATATATTGCCTACGATGAAGCCGATTTGAACGAACACCTCTCTGCTGGATATCATCTGATACGCACCAAAGGCACAGCAAGTTATTTGGTAAAATCGGAAACCGGTCAGGAACTTTCACAAAATATCGGAAATATTATCCCTTGTTTCCGCTTTTTAGATTGAAGGAGTGATTTAAAATGCCACCAGTCAACCAGATTGAAAAAGTTACTATTGAAGAAGGGGTCAACAATATTGCACCAGAACAATTCAGAAGATACACTGCATTGAAGGAAATCACAATACCAGATAGTGTCAAAAGAATTGGAACATATGCTTTTGCAGATTGCCGGAGTTTGGAACACATTGATCTTCCTCCATATGTGAAAAATTTATACCAGCGTGTATTTATGAATTGCATATCTCTGAAAGAGGTTAATCTTCCAGATGAATTGAAATATATTGGTTCACAAGCATTTGCAAGCTGTATGGCATTGAGAGAATTAACCATTCCGGATAGTGTGACAAGTTTTGGAAAAGATGTATTTTGTGGATGTGAAAAGCTCCATGTATTGCATTATATGGGTGTGACAATTCAGCCGGACATTTTTCATAATCGCTGGCTGAAAGTAGAACGAATGCTTGAAATCATTCAGACAGGCGATTTTTCGATTTCAGTGAATCTGCCCGCAAAATATCACACTGCCGGAAGAATGTACCTTGTTGGAATTGCACCCGAACAAACAAAGGCTTATATCAAGTCAAAATTCCCGACTGTGTTCCGTGGGCTGATTGATTTGGATGAAACAGAAGCCATTGAGAAAATTGTAACCTCTGGGGAATTTGTATCAAGGCGGAATATTGATAAGTATATTGAATATGCCATCCAGAAAGGAAAAGCGGAAATTTCTCTTATTCTGATGAATTACAAAAATGAAAAAATCGGCTATCGAGAGCCGGAAGATTTATTCCGGCTGTAAACCTGAAAAGGAGGCTGTTACATGAAAAGAATTCTTGTTTGTGAAGATGAAGATGTAATTCGTGATTGTGTCGTTATCAACCTGAAACGTGTCGGCTATGATGTTGTTGACGTGAACTGCGGAGAAGCTGCCCTTCAAAAATTTGAAGACGAAAACGGCAATTTTGATATTGTCCTGCTTGACATCATGATGCCCGGAATTGACGGCTTCACCGTCTGCAAAAAGCTCAGAGAAAAAAGCTCTACCCTCGGAATTATCATGCTCACCGCAAGAACACAGGAAATGGACAAAGTCAGCGGTCTGATGATTGGCGCAGATGACTATATCACAAAACCCTTTTCCCTTTCCGAATTAACCGCCCGTGTGGATGCCATTTACCGCCGTGTCTGCATGAGTTTCATTCATGACGATTCAAGCCCTGTCATTGAGTCTGGTCCTTTTACTCTCAACCTCAAAAGCCGGACTGTTTCCAAAAACGGCATTCCTATTGACCTCACACAGGTAGAATACCAGATTCTGGAATATTTCATGAATAACAAGAATACTGCCCTTGACCGTGCAAGCATTCTCAATCATATCTGGGGCGAAAATTATTATGGTGACTATAAAATCGTGGATGTCAATATTCGCCGTATCCGCCTGAAAATCGAGGATAAGCCCTCTAACCCTCAATATATTGTAACGATTTGGGGCTATGGCTATAAATGGAATGACAAGGGCTGAAAATAACCGTGATTCCGGAAAAAAGCAGACACTGCTCCGGAGATGGATTGTCAACAATTTGGGTGTGTTAATTCTGATTATCATTGTCATGCTGTTGACGTTTGTCTATGCAATTCAGACGTTTTACTATGCAAGTGCAAGGCAGAAACTCACCGCAGAATTGACCTCCATTGTCAATATTCTTTCACGCTATGCACAGGACACGGAAACGAACCTCTCCCCTGAAATGCGTTCCACATTTGAGAGCTTTTCCGCCAAAGACAAAATGGAACTGATGGCGGTCAATGTTAAGGGGCGAGTAGTTTTGACGTCTTCGGGGTTTTCACCGTCGGTTGATACGTCTTTACCAGACTATGAAAGCATTTTACAGGGCGGTGACGGCTATTGGATTGGCAAGGCTGAAAATGATGAAAAAATAATGGCGGTCTGCATGGATATTTCTTCATTTTCAACGGAATACAGCGCAGTGCGTGTTGTCACGTCCTTGACGAAAGTTGACAGCAGTATTACCACCGTCATGATTATTGCAACGGCGATATGTGTGGCAATTCTGTTATTGCTGGTGATTACTGGTATTTACTTTGTGGGGAGCATCATCAAGCCCATTTCACAAGTAAGCAATACCGCCGGAAAATTCGCAAAGGGCGATTTTTCTACAAGAATCGGCTATGATGGAAATGACGAAATCGGCGACCTCTGCACAGCTATCAACCATATGGCGGATGAGCTTTCCAATGCGGAAAACATGAAGAATGAATTTATTTCTTCCGTTTCACACGAACTGAGAACACCCCTCACTGCTATCAAGGGCTGGGCGGAAACCATTTACACTGAAACAGACCCTGCTACCATCCGAAAAGGTATGAATGTCATTATCAGCGAAACAGAGCGACTTTCTCAGATGGTAGAGGAACTGCTTGACTTTTCCAGAATGCAGAGCGGACATTTCACCCTGCAAAAATCCACGATGGATATTCTGGCAGAGTTAGGGGATGCGGTTCTGATTTATATGGATAAGGCAGCCCGTGAAAATATCAGTATTTCCTATGATGAGCCTGAAATGTTGCCGTTTGTATTCGGCGACAAAAACAGAATCCGGCAGGTGTTTATCAATATCATTGACAATGCAATTAAATATTCTGATACCGGCGGACACGTCCACATTGAGGCAACAGAGGAAAAAGGAAATGTTGTGGTCAGGGTCTCAGATTCCGGCTGTGGAATTAAGGCTTCCGACCTTCCCAAGATTAAGACAAAATTCTACAAGCCGAACCATACAAGACGTGGTTCAGGCATTGGGCTTGCGGTGGCTGATGAAATTATATCGGCGCATGGTGGCAGGCTTGATATTTCCAGTACGGAGGGAGTCGGTACAACAGTAACCATCACACTCCCGCCCGAAGAGCAATCGAACACATAAAGGAGGAGCAATGGACGAAAAACAACAGGGCGAAGTTTGCCCTTTGAATCCGCATAAAAGCAAGATTGGCGGACAGGCTTTAATTGAAGGTGTCATGATGAAAGGCGCATTCAAAGGGGCAATGGCATGCCGACTGCCGGACGGAACAATTGATGTTGAAACATGGGATTTGAATGCAAAACGTCCATGGTATCGGAAAGTACCGCTGGTGCGTGGTGTATACAGCTTTATCTTTTCCATGATTGACGGTTATCGCTGTCTGATGAAATCCGCCGAAAAGCAGATGACAGAGGAGGAAATTGAGGAAGAGGAAGAAAATCCCTCCGCCCTTGAAAAATGGCTTGATGAACATTTCACAGAAAAGACTGTGGAAGCAATTATGATTGTGTTTATGGTCATCAGCATGGTGTTTGCGCTGGGAATGTTTCTGTTTCTGCCAAAATGGATAGTTGGCTTGATTAAGCCTTTGACCGCTAACAGAATCATACAGTCTTTTTCGGAAGGTGTTATCAAAATTATTGTATTCATTGCCTATATGGCGATTACCGGAACAATGAAAGATATTCGTCGTACTTATCAATACCACGGCGCAGAACACAAGACAATTGCTTGTTTTGAAGCCGGACTGCCTTTGACTGTCGAGAACGTCAAGAAACAAGTCCGTCTGCATCCGAGGTGCGGAACAAGCTTCATATTCCTGACATTGTTCATCAGCATTTTGGCAATGTGTCTTGTACCGTTCACAATTCCGTGGCAGAGGTTCTTATGCAGTTTTGCATTATTGCCGATTACAGTCGGAGTATCGTTTGAAGCGATTCAATTCGCCGGACGGAGTAACAGCGTGATTTCTAAAATCATTTCTTGGCCCGGTTTACAGTTGCAGAGAATCACCACCAAAGAACCGGATGCATCACAGATTGAATGTGCTATTGAAGCATTGAAGCCCTGCATTCCGGAAAATCTGGAGGATGACAAGTGGTAATTGATGCAAGACAGCTTTACAACGAATTAACTGCTTTTCTGGAAAGTCGTCATATTCCGGATGCTGATTTTGATGCAAGATGTATCATGGAACAGGTAACAGGGAAATCATTGGAAATGCTGTTCATTTCAGGGATTTCGTCCGAAGATGAAAACCCCATCCGCAACATGACCCAAAGACGTGCATTTCATGAGCCATTGCAATATATCTTAGGAGAATGGGAATTTTATGGAATGCGTTTGTTTGTGGGTAAGGGGGTATTGATTCCCCGACCAGATACAGAAACATTGGTTGACAGCGTTCTGACATGGTGCAAAAATCGAGAAATTTCCCACATTATCGACCTGTGCACCGGAAGCGGATGTATTGCCCTTGCATTGAAACAGCATCTTCCGAATGTGAAAGTTACTGCTGTTGATTTCAGTCAATATGCGTTGGATTATGCAAAGAAAAATGCAGAATATCACCATCTTGACATTGATTTGATTCATGCAGATGTGCTTGACAAGGCGACATTATCCAGCTTTTTGGAAAATCCGGCTGATGTGATTGTAAGTAATCCGCCGTATCTTGATTATGATGATATGGCAGAATTGCAGACGGAAGTCAGACATGAACCGGCTTCGGCTCTTGCAGGCGGAAAAGACGGCTTGCGGTTTTACCATGGAATCACCAATTTGTGGAAAAATATATTAAAATCGGGTGGTCTGCTTGCGTATGAAATCGGCGAAACACAGGCGCATTCCGTCACGGAAATTATGAAAAGTCATGCATTTCAGAACGTTCAGACTGTCAGAGACCTTGCAGGAAATGACAGGGTTATCATGGGGAAAAAATCATCCGAACACTGACCACATCAGGGAGGTGCGAACATGAAAGAAAAATTATTGCAGAATAAAGAAGTTATCATTACTGGAATTGTAGGGGTTATTCTGGGAATTGTCCTCTGTCTGATTGTGATAGTGGTGGGCGGTGCATCATCCATGCGCCGGAATGAACAGAATATGCTTGAATCTGCGACGGAATCCACCACCGAACCAACCACGGAAGAACCCACAACAGAGGAAACTACCGAAGAACCTACCACCGAACCGCCTACAGAACCCCCGACAGAACCGCCTTTGACAGAAAATGAAGTTCTTCAATTGCTGATACCCTCTGAAAAACTGATGATGATGGATTATCCTTTCAGCGATATTGAAGAATATGAGAACGCTGCAAAAATTTTTAATATTGAGGTTTACAAGGACAGGGCAATTCTCGCCTATAGCGGTTCTGTCAAAGCTGGTATTGCACTTTCTGAAATGGTTTGTGAAGTGAATCCTGATACCATGACAATTACAATTGTACTGCCGGATGTTGGAATCCTTTCCAGTACTGTGGATACATCCAGTTTCAAGGTGTATGAGCTGAAAAAATCCGGACTTGCCACAACAGGCATTGAGGACTATGCGAAAATCGTTGACGAACTCCAAGAAAAGAAATGGGAACAATACTCCAATGATACTGCTTTTCTTTCGTCCGTCAAGGAACACGCACAGCAGATAATTGAACAGCTTTTATCTACTTCGGAACGCACCAGAGATTATTATGTAAAGTTTGAAGTCTGACTTTTTCAGGCTGTTAATAATAGGAGGTATTTTATTTATGGCAAAGGCAAAAACTGACAAGAAGGGTATTATTTTCCAAGCTCCAGCAACCAAGGACGAGAAGAAGAAGGCTCTCGAACAGGCTCTGAAGATGATTGAAAAGAACTACGGGGCAGGGGCTGTCATGCGTTTGGGTCAGCGCAAGAAAATGGATGTTGACGTAATTCCGACAGGTTCTATGACACTGGATATGGCTCTTGGTGTTGGTGGTGTTCCGAGAGGAAGAATCATTGAGCTGTATGGTCCTGAAAGCTCTGGTAAGACAACGGTTGCACTGCATATTGTGGCAGAGGCACAGAAGCAGGGCGGTGAAGCGGCATTCATTGACGTAGAGCACGCACTTGACCCGAAATATGCAAAGGCTTTAGGTGTTGACATTGATAATTTGCTGGTCGCACAGCCTGACAGCGGTGAACAGGCTCTGGAGATTGCAGAACGGCTGGTACGTTCAGGAGCGATTGACGTGCTTGTTGTGGACTCCGTGGCAGCCATGACAACACAGGCGGAAATTGACGGCGAAATGGGTGACAATCACGTCGGACAGCTTGCCCGACTGATGTCACAGGCAATGAGAAAATTAACTTCCGTCGTTGCAAAAACGAATTGTGTTGCCATTTTCATCAATCAGATTCGTGAAAAAATCGGTGTCATGTACGGCAACCCTGAAACCACCCCTGGGGGACGTGCCCTGAAATTTTATGCCACTGTCAGAATGGACGTGCGCAAAGGTGAAATCCTCAAGGAAAACGGCATTCCGATTGGAAACCGTATGAAAGTGAAAGTGGTCAAGAATAAGGTTGCCCCTCCATTCCGTGAATGCGAATTTGATAATATTTATGGTCATGGCATTTCCCGTGACGGCGAAATCATGGATTTGGCAGTTGAATTGGACATCATCAAGAAAGCTGGTTCATGGTTCAGCTATAACGGTCAGAAACTTGGTCAGGGGCGTGACAACGTGAAAAAGATGCTCCTCGAAGATGAAGCTTTCCGCAAGGAGATTGAAGCCAAAATTTTGGAGCATATGAATGAAATTGATTTGACTGCAACTCCCGACATTTCCGAAGAAGCTGAGGAAGAAGCAGAGAACGCTCTTGACTCCGCAGAGAATGAAGCAGAAGAAACAACTGTTGATACTGATGATGCTACAGCAAGCGTTGACATCAGTGGAGACGACGATTTCGAGGAATTCGACCCGACTGAATAATGAAAATACTGGAAGTCAACCGGAAGAAAACATTCTATGAAATAGTAACTGAATTCGCCGTCTACGAGCTGGACGGCGAATTCGTGCGGACTTATCATATTGATTCCGGCAGTGATATAGAGCAGGAAATTCTTGAGGAACTGCACAATAAATCCCGATTCCGCAGGGCTTACAGGAGAGCTTGTTATTTATTGGATGCAAGGGAATATTCTTATGCGCTCATGTACCGGAAACTCATGCAGACTTATGACGACAGGGAACTTTGTAAAAAGGTCATGGAACAGCTTGTGCAATGCGGTGCAGTCAATGATAAACGCTATGCGGAACGATTGGCAGAATATCTCATTCAGGGGAAACATTACGGGATTTTCCGTGTCCGTCAGGAGATGCTGAGAAAGGGACTTGACAAACGTCTTGTAGAACAGACCCTTTCCAATTTTGAGGACTCCGCAGAAGATTATATTTCTGAAGTCCTCGCCAAAAAATACGGCAGAATCCTGACCGACCCTGACGACTACCACACAAGAGAAAAAGTTATTGCTGGTATGTCAAGGCTGGGCTATCCCTTTGAGAGTATCAAGAATGCGATAGAGGATTATTTTTATCAGCTTGAAAACGAAGAAGAATAACAGGAGGTCTTTCAATGGCTATCAAAGTAGGTATGGTATCACTTGGATGTGATAAAAATTTAGTAGATTCGGAACGAATGCTGTATAAACTCCGTTCCCATGGCTATGAACTGGTAACGGAATTTGGTGATTCTGACGTAGCTGTTGTGAATACATGCGGATTTATTCAGCTTGCCAAAGAAGAAGCCATTGAAACGATTCTCGAAATTGTCAAGCTCAAAGAAGAGGGCAGAATTAAGAAAATCATTTTGACAGGCTGTTTAATGGAACGCTACAAAGAAGAAGCCGTCAAGGAATTTCCTGAGGCTGATGCAGTCATTGGCATTGGTGACAATCGGGATATTGTTGAAATCCTTGACAAGGTTCTGCATGGTCAGAAAATTGTCCGTTTTTCGTCCAAAAATGATGTGGAAATGTCCGGCGAAAGAATCATCTCAACATTGCCGTTTTTCTCCTATCTGAAAATAGCAGAAGGATGTTCAAACCGCTGTACCTATTGTGCAATTCCTATGATTCGTGGAAATTATCGCAGTGTCCCCATGGAGGACGTACTCAATGAAGCTGAAAAATTAGCCTCCTATGGAGTGACCGAACTCAATATTATTGCACAGGATGTCACCCGATACGGTTCGGATTTATATGGAGAAGTCCGCTTGCCTGAACTTTTGACGAAACTTTGCAGAATTGACGGCTTGAAATGGATTCGCCTGTTTTATTGCTATCCTGAACGCATTACGGACGAATTGATTGACGTGATGGCGAGGGAAGAAAAAATTGTCAAATATCTGGATATGCCCATTCAGCATAGTGATGATGACATTCTGAAAAAAATGCACCGTCCCTCTACCAATGCCAAATTGAGAGATACCATCCGCAGACTCCGTGAAAAAATGCCTGATATTGTGTTAAGAACAACCCTCATTACGGGTTTTCCGTCTGAAACAGAAGAACAATTCAACAATCTTGCAGAATTCGTCAAAGAAATGCAGTTCACGCATTTAGGCTGTTTCGCCTATTCACAGGAAGAGGGAACTCCTGCTTCTGAATTCCCTGACCAGATTGATGAAGATGTCAAGCAACACCGTGCAGAAATTATCATGGAACAGCAAGCCGAAGTTGTGGCTGAATATAATCAAAAGCAAATCGGCAAAATCAAAACCGCAGTCGTGGAAGGCTTTGACAAGTGGGCGGAATGCTGGTTCGGTCGTACTGAGGCAGATGCCCCCGACATTGATGGAAAAGTATTTTTCACTTCTGAAAAGCCCTTGCAGATTGGTGACTATGTGCAGATTGAAATTATTGACACACTGGATTATGATTTATTGGGAGAGGTGATTTCATGAACCTGCCGAATAAATTGACTTTATTGAGAATCCTGCTTGTACCGGTGTTTCTGGTGTGTATGTATGTAAATTTTCCGTTTCACTATGTGGGGGCTTTGATTGTATTTGCAATTGCTTCCATCACTGATGCCCTTGACGGCAATATTGCAAGAAAGCACAATCTTGTTACCACATTCGGGAAATTCGCCGACCCCTTAGCGGATAAAATTTTAGTATTGGCAGCATTTGCCTCCTTGGCAGATATAGAGGCGCAAATCGTCTCATACGTTGGCTATCATTTTCTCCATGTGAATGGTGTCATTGTGACAATTATTGCATCAAGAGAATTTATGGTGTCAGGTCTGCGGTTGGTGACGGCTGAAAAAGGTGTTGTGGTATCAGCCGGAATTTGGGGCAAACTGAAAACCGCATTCACAATGGTAACAGAAGTATTGATGTTAGTATGGTTGTGTTACTTTGATGCTACATTCTTGAAAACAGGTTCTTATGTGGCATTTAGTACCATCATAGCAACTGTATTTTTGGTGTTGGTATGGGTTTCTGTGTTATTGACCATCATTTCAGGAGCTGTCTATTTGAAAGGCTATTGGAAATATATTGACATGAAATAACAAAAGACCGGAGTATTGCGCTCCGGTCTTCTCATTTGGAAGGAAACAATTTTTCAAAAATTATTCTACAATGGTAGCAAGGTTGACAAGGGATTTCAAGAGATGAATAGAATCCGCATCATTGACGAGTTTGTCGCCGTTGACATCTGCCGCCTGTTTCTGGCGGTAACTCATTTTTCTAACGCCAAGGAGACACTGATTTGTGAAAATGACATCAGTAATACCAACCTGACCACTATTATCAATATCGCCCTTCGGGAGTTCTTCGGAATATTCGCCGAGGGAAACGAAATTAAAGCCGTACATTTCCGCATACTGCTGAGCGGTTGAGCCTTCAAAGCCGGAAACATTATAGTAACCCCGAAGCCATCCGCTTTCAATAGGATTCTGTGCCTCATAAATCTGACAGTTCGGATTCAGAATGACGATATCAATTTTAGTGTTGACTTTGGGTGCAGACACACTGGAGAATGCACCTTCGCCGATAGATTCAATAGATTCCTGCACCGTGAAACCATCCTTGAAATGACAGCCATAGAATGTAAAAGCTGGGATTTCTTTCATGGTTGACGGAAAATGAACCGATTCCAGTTTATCACAATTTCTGAATACACCAGTCCCCATTTCCGTCAGGCTTTCAGGAAATACGACATTTGAAAGATTGGTATTTGAAAAAGCACTGTTTCCAATAGTTGTCAGACCTTCGGGGATAGTGATTTCGGACAAACCAGAAATTGTGAATGCATTATTCCCGATTTCCTTCATAGTGCTGGGGAGTTTGACAATCAGGTTGTTTTCATTTCCGTAAAATGCACGGCTGTTAATTCTCTCAACGCCTTCAGGGATGATAACTTCCCCTTCGCAGGCTGTGCCGTCGAAAACGAAATCATTCACGATAACCAGCGGATTTTCAGCCTTTTGATTTTCGAGCCACGGCGTAAACATGAAAGCATTTTCCTCAATTTCCCTGACACTTTCAGGAATGGAAACATCTGTCAATTTCCCACAGCCTTGGAAGATTTCTTTCGGGATGACTTCCAGACCATTAGGGAGTACCGCAGAAGTGAGATTTCCGCAACGGATAAATGCAGATTCTCCGATTTCCGTCACGCTGTCCGGAATAACGACAGAGGTCAAAGCGCATCCATAAAATGCACCTTCTCCAATGCTTGTGACAGAATCAGGAATTTCAATTGAAGTCAGTTTGTTGCCGACCTCATAACCTCCGCCAGTAGAGAAAGCAGAATTTCCGATTCTGGTAACGGTGTCAGGAATGAAAATGCTTCGCATATTGGGAGACATTGCAAATGCACCGTCTCCAATGCTGGTAATACCCTCTTCAATGACAATATCACGGATTTTTTCTCTGTAGGGATACCATGAAGCAGAATAGAGGTCAGTCACATTGCCGTTTTCGTCTTCTTCCCACAATCCATAGCGGATATTCCCAAGAGTCCAGTTGTACATATCGCCAGTGCCGGAAATAGTCAGAGTCCCATTCTGGAGTGTCCAAGTGGCATTTTCTCCGCAGATGCCGGAATATGTCTGATTATCCTCAATCGGGGAAGGGGGTGCAATTTGGGGGGCATCCTCGTGACCGGTGATTTTTTCAGCAATAACCGGAAAGCCCTCATAAGTATAGAACTGAATCACGTCACCGACTTCCACGGTTTTCCAGTCAAATCCAAACGGCACATCTTCGGTACTTGTGAACCAGTCACGATAATAAACATAATTCTTTTCGCCGTCAGAAAGCCCGACCATGTTTGAGACACTGATTTCATCAATATTGTAGGGGTTGAATGAAGTAATTGTCATCTGAACGGGTTCACTGTCCAGTACGGATGCAACTTTTCCTGCAACAGATAATTCGCCGTCGGAACAAAGATAATTAGAACCCCAAGCCAATTCTGTGCAAGACCATCCGCCTTTGAGAGTGACAACATCTCCGGCGGAATACTCAGAAAGCCCCTCCTGCAACGGCGTATCATTGCGAGATGTGGTAAAAGTGGAGCATTCATAGAAGATATTTCCGTCTTTGTCTTTGATGTGACTGCTGGGCAGATGCATGACAGCATAGCCCCCTGCATGATTTCCGAGGATTGCAAAACCAGAGCCGGAATAAGTTTGAGCTTCCGCATTAACCGGAATAACAGGGGCAATCACAGCCATACAGCAGAGAGCCGTCAACATTGCAACGAGTTTCTTTTTCATAATAAGACCTCCTTTGAAAAATGTGTGAAATTCGTTTGCCTTCACCCTATGTGACGAATGAGAAGGCAAAAATTGCGGGTAATTTCCAAACATTTACAAAAAGTTCATAAAATTCATGAAAAATTCACATTTCACTACGCAGACAGCAGAAAAGACCGGAAAATGATTCCGGTCTTTCCATGATTCCACAAAAATTACAACTGGACAGCAGTTTCAAGGGCGAGTTCCATCATATTAGTAAAACCAACCTGTCTTTCATCTGCGGAAGTAGATTCATTTCGGAGCGGACAATCCGAAACAGTGCAGATACAAAGGGCTTCTTTTCCTGCACGAGCCGCATTCATATAAAGGGCGGCGGATTCCATTTCAATTCCCAAAACGCCCATTTTCTGCCATTGTTTCAGAGAGGGTGAATCATCATAGAAAGTATCACTGCAATACAGATTCCCCACACGGACATTGAGATTTAGTTTTTCAGCCGTTTCAGAAGCCTTGCGGAGAAGCCGGAAAGAGGCAATCGGAGCATATGTACCGGAAAGCTGGTATTGCTGTGCATAATTGGAATTGGTGCAGGATGCCTGACCAAGGAGAATGTCACGGAGCTGTACAGAGTCGTCAATTCCTCCGGCTGTGCCGATTCTGATAATACTTTGCACATCAAAGAAATTGAACAGCTCATAAGAATAGATACCCATTGACGGCATACCCATTCCGCTTGCCTGAACAGATACCCGAACCCCTTTATAAATTCCGGTATATCCCAACATTCCACGGATATTATTCACACATTCCGCCCCAATGAGATAATTTTCAGCGATAAATTCCGCCCTTAACGGGTCACCGGGCATGAGGACAATTTCAGCATAATCGCCCTTGTTTCCTTCGAGATGTGGTGTAGACATAATTGAAAACCTCCTTTAAGATAATTTTGCATGATAATTGACAAACTGTTCCAAATCGGTGAAAAATTCCCTGCTGTTCATCCACCACGCACGGCGGATACCGTTTCTGTCAAGGAAACGCTGATTCAGGAGCAGTTTGTGTTGTTGCAGGCGATAGCCGTACACGGTGCAGATGTCGTCCCAGAAAATTCCTGCATCCGTGACAGGCAAGGGAGCGTTCAGCAGTCGGGACGAACGGAGAAACTGCTCCATTTCCTTGGGAGAATGAATCGCTTTTCGGATAGCCTTTTCCTGTTCGGACGGAGACGGAACAGAAAGAAGATTCTTTGCATCCTGATAGCCTTGTTGCATCCGGCTAAACATTGCATTCCTATCGAAATACAGCATCATCCCCAGCGAATGGGAAGGGCGGATTCTGATAACATTGCAGTTTTCAGGAATGCGGACTTTTTCATTTTCAGAGAGTTCAACCGTGACGAAATTCCGGATATTCTCATATTCATACAGCGGAAAAATGGGGACATTATCACCGCCAATCGAGAAACCACCGTCCCAATACTGACCGCCTTCGATTTCCGTTTTCCCATAAAAAGCTGGAATGGATGAACTGGCAAGCAGGACATTTTCAATATAGCTGTCATCTTTTCCGTTGAGTTTGCGATATTGTACATGCAAATTTTCAGACGGAAGAATACTTGCATAGACAGAAATATTGCTGTTTCTGACCGCTTCAAAGTCCATCTTTTGGCGGATGATATTTCTCAGCCCCTCACGGGTGGCAATGCGTTTTCCGTCGTGGCTGAGACTGACGAAATCAGCCCAGCAGATATTTGACCAGATATTTTCAGCCGTCTGATAATTTCCTATTACCCACAAAGCGGAATTGAGTGCTCCGACAGATGCCCCTGAAATTCCCGAAAATTCCGGAAAATTCAGCTCCTGCAAAGCTTTCCAGACACCTATCTGATATGCACCTTTTGCACCGCCTCCGCCGAGCACAAGCCCCCATTTTTCATCATCCATGAGAAACCTTTCCTTTCACTTTCTTCAGGACTTTCATGGCAATTTTCCAGACCATCATAATTGCATCCGCATTGAAAAGCGTCATAAATAACAGCATTACCACAATCATGGGAATGAGAAAGTCAGGTCTTACAATTTCCGCAATCGCCATGAGGAACAAGCAGATTAAATTGACATAGAAACGGACATGATGAACTTTGAAATAAATCAGTTTTCTTGTGTCCACGATTCTGACGAGGTAGCACACGAAATAGCTTGCAAATGTAGCAATAACAGCACCCTGTACGCCCCATCTGTAAATTAAAACGATATTTAATATAATATTTGTCCCTGCTGCGATTAAAGCCGTCCACATACTGTGAGAAGTCTTTTTCGTTGCTACATAGATACTGCTTAAAAACTGGTTGAAACTCATCATCACAACGGCAATAATCAAAATTGGGGTATATAAATAACAAGTCCTGTATTCAGGGAATGTCTTGTAATTGATGAGAATTGCCGAAAGGGGTTGAACAAATGCTATCATATAAGCCGCACCTAAGAACATGAAAGCCTGATAAGCCTTGAAAATGCGATAATAGAAATCGCCTTTATCCTTGGAATTATTTTCTGTGATGGCAGACATATTCCATGCTTGGAAGAAAATGGTTGACACCATAGAAATTAAATTCGGGACTTTGGAGGCATATTCATAGATACCCTGTGCCTCTGCGCCGACATTGGGGCTGATTGCGTAACCGTCCATATACTGTACGAAAAGACGGTCAGAAAATCCGGTGATAATCCATAACACTGCCGTGGGAATCATGGGAATAGAAAAGCGGAGCATGGTGTTCACAATGTCCATGTTGAGACTGTGTTTCAAGTCCAAGAAATTCCATAATTTCGCCGTAATCCACAGGAATACCCCTGAAAAGAAATCCGACAGAATGACCGCCAGCATAAAGCCTTGTACGTCCCAATGCAACACGGAAATAAATATCACATTAAACGCAAACAACGAACCCGTTGCAAGAATGCCGTCCAGTGCGAAAAGCCTTGTCATATCTTTTGCACGAACAAACTGCGAGCTTAATTGCCGGAATGATGAAGTAATGATATAGACAACCAGATAGATTAAAAATCCGTCTGTATACGGCAATTTCCCCAACAATGGCGAACACAGCAATAATACCAGCATCCCGAAAAATTCAATCACACACGCAGAAGTAAAGACTTCCTTTTTGTCATATTCTTTGTCGAGACCATAACGGATGACCGCTTCTGCAATGGAAAATGTAACAATCGGGATAATAAAATTCGCTGTCTGTTCCAAAAGGGATTTAATACCAGTATTCGCCGGTGAAATATTCGCAGAATAAAGCCTTGTCAGGAGAAACAGCAGGATTTTTGAACCAAACGAACCAATTGCAAAAATGGCTGTATTCTCCGCCAGCTTTTTATACTTATTCAAGATAGCCCTCCCTTACTGCTGGAGTGTACCGTGAGAAAGGGATTTCAGATAAGCATGGATAAAGCCGTCAAGGTCGCCGTCCATGACTGCATTGATATTCCCGACTTCATAGCCTGTGCGCAAATCCTTAACGAGAGTATACGGCATGAAGACATAGGAGCGAATCTGTGCGCCCCAGCCGATTTCTTTTTGAACGCCCTTGATATCGGAGACTTTTTCAAGGTGTTCACGTTCCTTAATTTCCACGAGTTTGGAAACTAACATTTTCATAGCATAATCTTTATTTTGGTACTGGCTTCTTTGAGTCTGACAGGAAACCACGATTCCGGTAGGCTTGTGACGGAGACGGACAGCGGAACTTGTTTTATTGACCTTCTGACCGCCTGCACCAGAGGAGCGGTAAACTTCCATTTCAATATCTTCTGCACGAATATCCACATTGATACTGTCGTCAATTTCGGGCATGACTTCCAACGCTGCAAAGGAAGTCTGTCTTCTGCCGGAAGCATCAAACGGCGATACTCTGACAAGACGGTGAACACCTGCTTCCGATTTCAGATAGCCGTAAGCATTTTCACCCTCCACCATGATGGAGGCACTTTTCAGACCAGCTTCTTCACCGTCCAGATAATCCAGCAAATGCACCTTGAAATTATGACGTTCCGCCCAGCGGTTATACATACGGTACAGCATTTCCGCCCAGTCCTGTGCCTCTGTACCGCCAGCCCCCGGATGGAAAGTCAAAATTGCATTTTTGCTGTCGTATTCGCCGGAAAGAAGAGTTTCCAGCTTTTTATCTTCGAGTGCCTGTTTGAAGGAAGCAATTTCAGCAACCACTTCATTCTGCATATCCTCGTCTTCTTCTTCCATGCAGAGTTCAATCATGGTGAGAATATCTTCCAAGCGTTCTTTCATCTTCTCATAAGCGGAAATTTTATTTTCCAGCTGTTTGGTGCGCTGAAAAACTTTCTGTGAATTTTCGATATCGTCCCAGAAGCCATCCTGAGCAGCCTGTTTCTGTAATTCCGCAAGTTCAGCAGTGGAATTGGCAATATTGAGAACTTCGCCGAGTTCCTCAATTTCCTTGCGGTATCCTGTCATTTCAACTTTCAATTCATCCAATAAAATCATAATATATCTCCTTTTCAATACTTGGTAATACAGCATACTCTTATTATACACGATAACCCTCAGAAATGCAAGAGGATTTTTGCATTCCTGTAAAATTCATAGATATGTACAAAGAAAAACCCCCACGCAATTGCATGGGGGAGTATTTTTCCCGAATTAGTCGCTCACATAGGGAAGCAGGGCAATGTGTCTTGCTCTCTTGATAGCAACAGTCAGTTCACGCTGATGGTATGCACATGTACCAGTTACACGGCGGGGAAGAATCTTAGACCGCTCAGTCATGCACTTTCTCAACTTCGTAATATCTTTATAGTCAATCTTCTCAATTCTATCCACGCAGAACATGCAAACCTTCTTGCGGGGACGCTTAGAGGGACGACCAGTTCTCTCACGTTCCATAGTTCAAGTTCTCCTTTTCAAATATTGTTAAAATGGGACATCTCCGTCACTGATGATTTCCTCGAAGTCACTGATATTTCCGAGTTCCACCGACTTTTTCTCGTCAGAAGGCGGATTAGGCTGGAATTGCTGTGACTGCTGAGAGGGGGCGGACTGCTGGGGCGCAGGGGGCTGAGGCATCTGGAAACCGCCGTCATTGTAGCCGTCGCTGGGATAACCACCGCTGTTATTGCCGTAACCGCCGTTACCATAACCACCGCCGTTATTGCCATAGCCACCGTTATTTTGGAAGCCACCGCCATTATTGCCGTAGCCACCGTTATTTTGGAAGCCACCGCCATTATTGCCGTAACCGCCATTATTTTGGAAACCACCGCCGTTATTGCCATAGCCACCGTTATTCTGATAACCACCGCCATTATAACCGCCGTTGTTACCATAACCGCCACCATTCGGGTAGCCGTTTCCGCCGTTGTCGGACTTGTTTCCGCAGAAAGAAACACTGTCTGCAACAACTTCTGTAGTGTAATGTTTCACACCATTGTTATCAGTGTAATTGTTATTTTGAACCTTACCTTCTACAAGAATTGCCTTACCCTTAGAAAACCATCTGGAAACAAATTCAGCCGTTTGTCTAAAGCAAATGATGTTAAAGAAGTCAGTCTGTTGCTCCTCGCCCTGTCTTGCGTAACCACGATTAACAGCAATACTGAAACGGCACATTGTAACACCGCTTTGTGAAGTACGCATTTCGGGGTCTCTGGTCAGATTTCCCATCAAAATAACCTTATTAAACATTACAGTCCCTCCCCTAGAAATTATCAGTTTCTACATGGGTTCAGCTTACTTGGTAGTTACCAGAGCACGCAGAACGCCGTCAGTGATATTCAGAACTCTGTTCAGTTCTGCCGGAAAATCAGGCTTTGCAGTGAATGTATACAATACATAGTAGCCGTCATTCTCGTAGTTAATCGGGTATGCCAGCTTACGCTTGCCCCACTCGTTGACCTCTTCAGTCAGAGTACCGTTCTTTTCAATCAGAGCCTTGAACTTTTCAATCAGAGCCTTGATATCGTCTTCGTCCTTCTTCAGGCTGAAAACAACCATAGCCTCATAGTTCTCGTTCAGTTTTGCCATTTCAAATGCACCTCCTTCTGGATTTCGCCTGTCAATGGGATAGCAGGCAAGGATGGACACCCTCACGGGCGGATTGTTCAATCCCGAACAATCTTCAATATTATACCACAATTTTCAGGGCTTGTCAAGTGCTTTTTCAAAAATTCTTACACTTTTTTGAAATATAACTCTGTGATATTTTCATTCTCTGTTCTGTTTTCCTCAAAAGCGGAAATTCCGTCAAAGAAGAGTGTTTTCACGTCCACTTCAATCAATTCGCAGAAATCTCCGAAAGCATCCTCAGCAAAAACAGAATGTGCATTTAATGCATTCTGAAATTCATCAAGGGAAATTCCTTCTTTTAAGTAAGGCGACCAAGCAGAAAGATTAGTTTCAGGCTTTGAAAATTCCGTTCCATATTCTTCTTCACACGCTTCAATGTCTTCATCACCCCAATAGGGTTCTCCGATATACTCATTATCTTGCTGATTACCATCAACATCATACAGAACCATTTCTACAAAATCGCTGTCCACCAAATCCGCCGTGAACATCGGCAGGCGGAATGCATTTTTTGCATACATGGTATTGAATGCAAGCTTTTCTTCTGTACCGACAATTGAGAACCATTTTCCGGAAAATGCAAATGTGAAATTAAATTTCCCCTGTTCCTTGTCACAAGCCTGATAACCCTTTGACTGCATATAAGCATAGAATTTTTCAATCAATGCTTCTTTTGTTAATTGCTGTTCATTGCGGATGAATATCGCCCCTGCAAACATACCCATAATGTGAGACCTCCGTCACGTTGTTACTGTTTTCAGGGGAAATTGACTGTGTTCCCCTGTGGTAATATTATCATAACACATCCGGAAACATTTGTCAACGGCTTTTGCATGAAATGGGTTGAATTTGATACAATTACAGAAAATTATTTTTTTCGGTTGCAATCTGACGAAAAATATGATATAATTACAGGTGAACGAAAATACAATGAAAGGGGTGTTCCTGATGCAGGCAGGAGTTTCGACAGCGTGTTTGTATCCTCAGCATTTAGAGGAGGCATTATATGACCTCGCCTTGAATGGGGTCACGCATGTGGAATTATTCATCAACTCTGATTCTGACATTACAAGGGAACGGGTTCACACCATGAAAACCATTATGGAACGTTATGGTGTGACATGCCGTTCCGTGCATCCGTTTGCATGTCCGATTGAACCGCTGATGTTATTTTCAAGCTATGACAGGCGAGTTGATGATATGATAGATTATTATAAGCGCACATTTGAAGTCATGCAGATTTTCGGGGCGGAATATTTTGTCTTTCATGGCAATAACAAATATGTTTCAGTCGAATCGGAATTATATTGTGAACGATATTTAAGGCTTGTGAACGCTGGGAAAGAATTCGGAATTACAGTGGCACAGGAAAACGTGGAACGCTGTCAAAGCGGGAAACTGCATTTTATGCGTGAAATGTTGCGGATTCTGGGGAATGATGCCTGTTTTGTATTAGACGTGAAACAGGCGGTACGTTCAGGAGAATCGCCCTCTGACATTCTGCACATGCTGGGTTCACACGTGATTCATGTGCACATGAGTGACCACGGCGAAAAAGGGGACTGTCTGCCATTAGGTCAGGGAGATTTCAGAATCAGGGCATTTCTGGAAACGCTTTACCAATACAGTCCGGAATCTTCTGTAATGCTGGAATTATACCGCAAGAATTTCCGTGGAATTTCGGATTTAGTGGGGAGTTACCGCATGTTAGGGCACATCATCACCAGCATTGAGCGGAAAGGCTCGGCATTATCCCAAACGTAAAAAAAATTATGATATTTTTCTGAAAATTGTGGAATTTCAGCATTGACAGCAATGGGGGATTCTGTTATAATTAGAGGTGTAGACGGGAGTTCAGAATGATTTTTCAGAATTGAGGTGACTGTTAGTGAAGTGTCCGTATTGTGGTTATGAGTCGTCGAAAGTGGTAGATTCCCGACCGGCGGAGGACAGGAAACGGCGCAGGAGGGAATGTCTTTCCTGTGGGAAGCGTTTCACGACTTATGAAATTGTAGAACAGCCTCTTTGGATTGTCATTAAGCGTGACGGTTCTCTTGAGCCTTACGACAGAAACAAGCTCTTGAGCGGAATTTACCATGCTGTCAAGAAAAGACCTGTCAATGTGACACAGGTCAACGCAATTGCTGACAAGATAGAAGCTGTCTATGCAGGTAGCTGGAATACACAGCTGACCTCTGACAGAATCGGTTCACTGATTTTGGAGGAACTGCGGGAACTTGACCACATTGCATATATTCGCTTTGCATCCGTTTATCAGGATTTCAAGGATGTCGCCGGTTTCATGACAGCAATCAGTTCCCTGACAGAAGGGAAAATTCCGGAAAAAGAAGAAGATACTGTTTGAACATCCGTTGTTTTGGAGGAGGGATTTTCATGGCTTTTGACCCAAACGAATTGAAAGATATGATTGTCAATGCGCCGGATTCGACAAATCAATATTCTCCTGAAGACATTCAGGAAAATACCATTGTCGCAGCGATTACAACAATTCCGTGTGTATTTTGGCTTCCGCTGGTAGTCAATACAAATTCCGGATTTGCGAAATTTTACGCTAATCAAAGTTTAATTCTGACAATATTTTGTGTTGTGGCTGTGATTCTCAATAAGACAGTAGGAAGAATTTTGTGGATAATTCCGCTGTTAGGTCATTTTCTGAGCACTTTGTTTGGAGTGGCTTTGTTTCTGATTGGAGCAGGGAGCTGGCTGTTTTTGCTGGTGAATGCAATACAGGGGAAGGCAAAAGAACTGCCGTTGATTGGTAACTTATTACACCCCTTTACATGATGTGGAATCAATAAAACAGGCTGCCGATTTCAGCAGCCTGTTTTCCTATCCGTTAAAAGGTTTCCCATCCTTGTCAAGTGTAATTCCCTGCAAGGGGTCATAGAACTGCACCCCTACCAGAACCCCTTCTGATATGAGTAATTCTGCATAAAAATCAGAATTTTTCAATTGATATGTATAAATTGTTGCATCATTTCCCATATAGTCAGAAAGTGGTAAACTCTGTTGTTTCTGCATGGAAAAATACAATTGATAGGTGTCGTCAGGGGTTTCGGGAATGATAACTTTTTGTGAATCAATTTGTTTTCCTTCCCACCCGATAGAAAGCAGATAATTTTCACGTTCGCTTTCTGTTGCCATAGAAATGGGGAGTTGTTCGGTTTTGTTTTTGTCCGTGATGATGATAACAGCACAGATTATCACAGGGATGAGGACTAACCAACATTTCCAGTCGTATTTCAATGTACATCACTCCTTTGCATATTCCTATGCAGTATAGGCTTGATTTATACACTTTTCACAAAAAAAGAAAGAGGTGAATTTTTTTTATGATTACATTTCCAGCCCCTGTATGTGTCATGATAGCCGAACTGGAAAAGCAAGGATTCAAGGCTTTTTTGGTCGGCGGATGTGTCAGGGATTTTTTACTTGAATTACAGCCCCACGATTATGATATTGCAACGTCAGCAACGCCGGATGAAATTATGAACATTTTCGGAAAAGAACATTGTTTGTTTTATGGTCGTGCATTCGGGACAGTCGGGGTAAAATATCAGGGCGGATACGCTGAAATTACGACATTCCGGACGGAAGGAAGCTATACAGACAGCCGTCACCCTGATTCTGTCTCTTTTACGACTGACCCCATGGAAGATATGTCCAGACGGGATTTTACATGCAATGCCATTGCCTACCATCCGGAAAAGGGATTATTTGACCCTTTTCATGGTGCGGATGATTTAAAAAACGGCATTCTTCGGGCGGTGGGAAATCCCTCTGCAAGATTTCAGGAAGATGCCCTCCGTATCATGCGAGGAATGCGCTTTTATGCAAGATTCGGGCTGAAACCTGAACCCCTCACGGATTCCGCCATGAGAGAATACGCTTCCAATCTTGAAAAAATTTCTGTCGAGAGAGTTTTCACGGAACTTTGCGGAATGCTGACAGGGGAACATATCACAGAAGTATTATTGCAGTATCCGGAAATTTTAGGGGTATGGATTCCGGAAATTACACCATGTGTCGGATTTGAACAGCATTCAATACATCATGATTTCACGGTATGGGAACACATTGCAAAATCAGTTGGCAATATTGCCCCTGAATTGCCCTTACGTATGACAATGCTATTGCACGATATTGCAAAACCCTCTTGTTTCACCATGGACATGAGGGGCGGACATTTCAACGGACACGCACCAATGGGCGCACGAATGGCAGACGAAATTCTGAAACGGCTGAAATGTGATAACAAACTCCGTGAAAGGGTATGTCTGCTGATTTACCAGCACAGAGAAATTCCTGACAAGCTCCCACGAGTTCGGGAAATTTT
>DGHF01000077.1 GCA_002392545.1 Ruminococcus sp. UBA3855 | reverse complement strand
TATGGACGAAGCTGCCAAAGCTGAGCACCGGGACCGTATACAGGCGCTTTGCAGCTTCATTAATTCCCAGCCGCGCACCAGCACGAAGTTTGATGGGACGCTGGTGAGAAAGCTGCTTAAGGATGTAAAGGTATGCGATGTCTTTATCGAGTTTCGTTTTAAGTCAGGGACATCGGTTATTATTGGGAAGTGATTAGATATGAGCAATTCCCGCATCAGGTGATGCGGGTTTTTTATAATTTGACTTTTTTCAACTGGTACGATAAAATAAACGGAAACTGGATATATCCAAATCAGAAACTAACTGCTATAATGATAAAAAACACGAAAGTGAGGAAATTATCATGGAAGACAGATATCAATTAAACAAGGAACTGGCACAAATGCTCAAGGGCGGAGTTATTATGGACGTTACAACACCAGAACAGGCTGTCATTGCGCAGGAAGCAGGTGCATGTGCAGTCATGGCACTTGAACGGATACCGGCTGACATCAGAGCCGCTGGCGGAGTATCAAGAATGAGCGATCCTGCTATGATCCGTTCGATTCAGGAAGCTGTTACGATTCCCGTTATGGCAAAATGCCGTATCGGTCACTTTGTGGAAGCGCAGATACTTGAAGCAATAGAGATCGACTATATCGACGAGAGCGAAGTCCTTTCTCCTGCCGACGATGTTTACCACGTTGATAAGCGGCAGTTCAAAGTACCGTTCGTCTGCGGTGCGAGAGATCTCGGAGAAGCTCTGCGCCGTATTGCCGAGGGTGCTTCGATGATACGCACTAAGGGTGAACCGGGCACGGGCGATATCGTGCAGGCCGTCAGACATATGAGAATGATGAATTCGCAGATACGCCACGCAGTATCTCTCAGTGAGGATGAACTGTATGAAGAAGCAAAGAAGCTGCAGGTGCCGTATGATCTGCTGAAACAAGTCCATGACAGCGGCAGGCTTCCCGTTGTTAATTTTGCGGCAGGCGGCGTGGCAACTCCTGCTGATGCAGCCCTTATGATGCAGCTCGGAGCAGAGGGCGTGTTCGTCGGTTCGGGTATATTCAAATCAGGCGATCCCGTAAAACGTGCTTCAGCAATCGTTCAGGCTGTGACCAACTATACAGACGCAAAACTGATAGCAGAGCTTTCATCAGGACTTGGCGAAGCAATGGTCGGCATCAATGAACAGGAAATAAAGCTCATCATGGAAGAAAGGGGCAAATAATGCGTATCGGTGTTCTTGCCCTTCAGGGAGCATTTGCAGAGCATATATCCAAGCTGAAACAGATAAATGTTGAAGCATTTGAGATCCGTCAGCTAAAAGACCTAAGCGGACATTTTGACGGTCTGATTCTCCCCGGCGGTGAAAGTACAGCTATGCGAAAGCTGTTAGGTGATCTCTCTCTGTATGAACCGCTGAAAGAAATAATACAGAATGGCTTGCCTGTTTTCGGGACCTGCGCCGGTATGATATTGCTTGCCAAAGAAATAGAGGGAGAGGAACCTTGCTTCGGAACGCTCGATATAACCGTAAAACGGAACGCTTACGGCAGACAGCTCGGCAGTTTTCGCTGTGTTGATGAGTTTGCAGGAAAAGAAATTGAAATGCCGTTTATCCGTGCGCCCTATGCAGAACGTGTTGGAGAGGGTGTGAACGTGCTTTCCAGAATCAAAGGAAAAATAGTTGCTGTACAGCAGGATAATCAGCTTGCGACAGCCTTCCACCCTGAACTTACCAATGATACGTCTGTATACGAATATTTCATCAAAATGGTTGAAAACCGCCGGTAAAAGTAGTATAATCAAGAAAAAGATACAAAGGGGTGCAGAGAATGTACATTGAGATAGATCACAGCAGCACAATCTGTGCCTATATGCAGATTTATCAGGAATTGCGAAGTCGTATCATCTCAGGAGCATTTGTGTACGGTGCGAAGCTCCCGTCAAAACGTGTGCTTGCAAAGGAGTGTCTTGTCAGCATTATAACAGTTGAACACGCATACCAGCTTTTATGCGATGAGGGGTACTGCGAAATGAAGCCGAGAAGCGGCTGTTATGTTAAGTATTGTTCGGATAACTTCTTTCCTGTATCTGACAAGAAAAATGATTCCACAACACCTTCAAATTCGGCTATTATCCATAATGATAACATCTCTTTCTCAACGGTTTCGTCATTACTAAGAAAAGTAATCCTTGACAGCGGAGAGCGCATTCTCATGAAATCTCCGACAGGCGGCAGTGCTGAGCTACGTGACGCAATATGCCGTTACCTCGCAAGATGTCGAAACATAAACGTTTCAAGCGAACAGATCATCATTGGTTCGGGTGCGGAATATCTGTATGGACTCTGCATCCAGATGCTTGGCAGAGATAATATGATAGCTTTGGAATCTCCCTCGTATGAGAAGATACGTGCGGTGTATACCGCAAACGGCGCTGTCTGCGATATGCTCGAAATGGACAGCGAGGGTATCCGTACCGATGAGCTTGAACGCACACAGGCAAAGATACTCCATGTTACGCCGTTCAACAGCTTTCCGAGCCTTATAACTGCATCTGCTGAACGCAGACATTATTATCTTGAATGGGCTTCTCATAGAAATGTGGTGATCATCGAAGACGACTACGACTCGGAATTTACTCTGAACGGAAAAGCACCACAGACGCTTTTCGCTCAAACGACTGACGAGAACGTGATCTATATCAACACCTTTTCCAAAACGATAGCCCCATCGCTGAGAGCAGGATATATGGTTCTTCCTAAGAAATATCTGACATTGTACAATGATAGAGTAGGCTTTTATTCCTGTACTGTACCTATGCTAGAACAGTTTTTTCTTGCTGAATGGCTTGACAGCGGAGAGTTTGAACGCACGATCAGCCGCATAAGGAATAAAACATGATGAGATATGATGAGCCCCGTATCACTGATTTAGTGATACGGGGCGTTTTTTAGTAGATGAAATCATCCTGGAAGATAGGTAACAGTTATGATCTCAAAATGGTTCTTCCTG
>DGHF01000178.1 GCA_002392545.1 Ruminococcus sp. UBA3855 | reverse complement strand
GCAAGAAACCAAGACCCGTTCAGATTGCCATGCACAGGGTGCTGACTGGGCTGGGTTTCAGAGTTTTTGTACTGGACGATGTAAATCAGATTGAGGTGATGTTAAATGAAGTTCGTACCGCATAATTATCAGAAATATGCTATTGATTTCATAGAAAATCATGAAGTATCTGCTATTTTGCTTGATATGGGCTTGGGTTGACAAAACCATCATAACGCTCACAGCAATTTATAATCTTCTCTTTGACTGGTTTGATGTTAGAAAAGTTCTGATTATTGCCCCTCTGCGAGTGGCAAGGGATACATGGTCTGCGGAAATTGAGAAATGGGAGCATCTGAATGGGCTGACCTACAGCGTGATTATCGGAACGGAAAAGGAACGGTTGTCAGCTTTGCAGAAAAAGGCTCATGTGTATCTGATAAACCGAGAGAACGTGGAATGGCTGATAATGAAATCCGGATATGCCTTTGATTTTGATATGCTTGTCATTGACGAACTGTCTTCCTTCAAATCAGGGCAGACCAAACGGTTCAAGTCGCTGATGAAAGCCCGACCAAAGGTAAAAAGGGTGGTCGGCTTGACAGGAACACCAAGCAGCAACGGCTTAATGGATTTATGGGCAGAGTTCCGGCTTCTGGATTTAGGACATCGGCTCGGACGGTACATCACCCGTTACAGAGAAACTTATTTCCTGCCTGATAAGCGGAATGGAGTGATTGTGTATTCCTACAAGCCCAGAGAGGGGGCAGAAGAAGAAATCTATCAGCGAATTTCCGACATTACCATTTCGATGAAAGCCACGGACTATCTGGATATGCCGGAATGCATCAATAACGTGGTGGAAGTGCAAATGGATGAAAAGGAAACTGAGAAATACAGGATTCTGAAAAAAGACATGGTTCTGAAACTCGGAAGTTCGGAAATAGATGCCTTGAATGCCGCATCTCTTTCCAATAAGCTCCTGCAAATGGCGAATGAGAGTAACTGGCAAGCCCTTTGTAAACCGTGCCACGACCGCAAGACGTGGACTGAGGACAATCACCCTGAGTACCGCTACTGAGGAGGGGGGTTCTGAATCGCTATGACCACTTCGCCCAAAGACCGGGTCGAAGTCGTCTGTGCGAAAATCGGAAATCAAACAGGGTATTAACCCCACCACAAAATTTTATATTTTAGGGCGTTGGTGATAGTATGGCAAAAGACGGAACAAACCGTGGAGGTACGAGAACCGGAGCAGGAAAAAAGAAACAGCCACTGTTTGACAAAATTACAGGCGGAAAGGCTGAAAATGAAAAAGTAATGCTAAAACCTGCAAAACTAGAAAGCAGACAAGTACCCAAAATCAAAGACTTTGCAAAAGAACTGCAGGCAGACGGAAGCAGTCTGCAAGCGGAACTGATATTTGATGAAACAATACAGTGGCTGAAAGAACGCAGCTGTGACCTGCTTGTCAGCCGACAATTGATTGAACAGTATTCTGTTTCGGCTGCGAGATGGATTCACTGTGAATCGATGGTTTCACAATATGGCTATATTTCTGAACATCCAACAACAGGAAACGCCATTGCTTCTCCTTATGTTTCCATGAGTCAGTCGTACCTGAAGGAAGCTAATTGTCTTTGGCAACAAATTTTTCAGATAGTCAAAGAAAACTGCTCAGAAGCGTACGGCACGCAAAATGAAGATATGATGGAAATTTTACTAAGGCGAAAAAAATAAATAATGGGATAAAAATGGAGTTGATATTTTGGCAAAAGATGGAACAAATAGAGGCGGCAGAAGAACCAGAGCAGGAAAAAAGCCTGCTCCTTTGTATGAAAAAATACAAAACGGACAATCTGCTGTCATTATTGAACTTCCTGCAACAGAACTGAATGGAACGGAATTAGAAAAACCAGAACCGGTACAAGGGAATGAGATACCAAATCCCAGTGAATATCTGTCTCAGATACAGCGTGACGGAAATTCCCTCGGTGCAGATTACATCTACAGAGAAACATGGTTATGGCTGAAGGAACGTGGATGTGAACAACTGGTCAATCCTCGGCTGCTTGAGAGCTACTCTCAGGCTTTTGCACGGTTTATTCAGTGTGAGGATGCAATCAGCCGTTTTGGTTTGCTTGGAAAGCATCCTACTACCGGCGGTGCGATTGCCAGTCCCTTTGTACAAATGAGCCAATCTTATCAAAAACAGGCAAATTTATTGTGGTATGAAATTTATGACATTGTGAAACAGAATTGCACACACGAATTTACAGGAAATCCGCAGGCAGATATGATGGAACGTCTGTTAAATTATAAAAAGCGAGGAAATGTGGCATGAAAGACAAAAATACAGAATACTATCTTGCTGACATCAACACTCTGATTCCCTACGCACGAAATGCAAGAACACATTCTGACACTCAGATTGCACAGATTGCCGCCTCCATCCGAGAGTTTGGCTTTTTGTCTCCTGTCATCGTATCTGAGGACGGAACAATTCTCTGCGGTCACGGCAGATTCTATGCTGCACAGAAACTGGGTTTGAAGAAAGTCCCCTGCATCAAGGAAAGCCATCTGACTGAAACACAGAAACGAGCATATATTCTGGCGGATAACAAACTGTCGCTAAACGCCGGATGGGATGCAGAAATGCTTGCTGTGGAATTGTCGGAATTGCAGAATGATGATTTTGACCTTTCATTGATCGGCTTCGATGAAAATGAGCTTGCTGACCTTTTCGCAGATGATGAAAAGAAAGCGAAAGATGATAACTTTGACCTTTCTGCGGCATTGGAAAAAGCTGCCTTTGTGGAAAAGGGTGACATCTGGACAGTTGGCAGACACTGCCTGATGTGCGGTGATGCGACCAATTCAAATGATGTTACCAGACTGATGGGCGGAAAGAAAGCAAATCTCATCGTGACAGACCCTCCGTACGGCGTCTCGTTCAAGAGTTCTGACGGGTTGAGCATTCAGAACGACAGCATCAAGGGTGATGATTTTTATAATTTCCTGTTGTCAGCTTTTCAGAATATGGCAACAAACCTCGAAAGCGGCGGTTCGGCTTATGTGTTCCATGCAGACACAGAGGGCTTAAATTTCAGGAAAGCGTTTATTGATGCAGGATTCCATCTTGCAGGGGTGTGCATCTGGGTAAAGAATAGTCTTGTGCTTGGTCGCAGTGACTACCAATGGCAGCATGAGCCCGTACTGTTCGGGTGGAAAAAAGGCGGAAAACACAGATGGTATGCCGACAGAAAGCAGACTACTATCTGGAATTATGACAAGCCTAAAAGAAACAAGAATCACCCGACAAGCAAGCCCCTTGACCTGCTTGGATATCCGATTTGCAATTCATCACAGGAGAACGGAATCATTCTCGACCTTTTTGGTGGAAGTGGCTCTACTCTCATAGCTTGTGAGCAGACCAACCGTGTCTGTTACATGATGGAACTTGATGAAAAGTATGCATCTGTCATTCTCCGCAGATATGTGGAGAATACCAACAATGCGGAGAATGTCCATGTTATCAGAAACGGTCAACAGATTTCCTACG
The DNA here is from genome assembly GCA_002392545.1 of Ruminococcus sp. UBA3855. Classification (GTDB taxonomy): domain Bacteria; phylum Bacillota; class Clostridia; order Oscillospirales; family Ruminococcaceae; genus UBA3855. The sequence continues at coordinate 1,255 of DGHF01000178.1, read as the reverse complement.
CTGACCTTGTGAAAGAGGTGGAAACACCTTGATATGAGCAAGACCCCGCAAATTCATGCGAGGTCCGTCTTGTTTCAGCTTATCTTTTTATCCCTGCAAAGCTCATCAAGTGTGACATCAAGTGCATCAGCAAGCTTGACAGCGTTGGATACAAGACAGTCACCACGGCGGAGAATGTCTTCAAGGGTACGTTTTGGAAGTCCGGCAGCATCCGCCAATTGCTGAACCGTCAAACCCTTTTCTTTTCGGATTTCTTGCACGTTCATGAAATCACCTCCCTTCATTTTTCAAATTATCATGCTTTCAGAAGTACAACCAAAGCCCAAGCCAAAGCGACACAAACAGCTGTCCAGAATACAAACTTAAGAAATTCCCAAAGCAAACAAGCAATTGATTTTCCCATTGACAAAACCTTCTTTCTGTGATATACTAATGATAGTACCAAACCGCAGGGGCGGTGTGAAATTGCCCCTTTTGGTTTTGGTATTCCGCTTAAAGATTGAGAATTGCTGAAACTAAAGTCTTATATGCGGATACTACAAGCAATGCGAAGGTGAGAACTTCTGCAATTGCAATCATGAGCTTGCCGAGTAAGTGAAAGTACTTGGTAAGCTTTTTTATTGCCTTTTCGAACTTATCCATTTTTTTTCACCTCCTTCATTTTGGATTTTTGTTTCACCTCCTCTCTACATATACTATTATACCACGTTTTAACGTGTTTGTCAAGCCATTTTTGAAAATTTTTTTTTGAAAATTTTCAAATTTTTTATAGGAGAATTGCCATGAAAGAACAAATCACTCTTGGAAGTCTGTTCTCCGGTTCAGGCGGATTTGAACTTGCCGGAATGCTGGCAGGCATCAAACCAATATGGCTTTCAGAAATTGAACCGTATCCAATTCTTGTCACGCATAACCGATTACCAAATGTACAGCATTTCGGTGATGTCAGCAAGCTGAACGGTGCGGAACTTCCGCCTGTGGACATTGTCACATTTGGAAGTCCGTGTCAGGATATGTCAGTTGCCGGAAAAAGAAATGGTCTGGACGGTTCACGTTCCGGGCTGTTTCACGAAGCAGTCAGAATCATCAGCGAAATGAGGTGTGCGACAAATGGCAAATATCCAAAATTTATCGTGTGGGAAAATGTTGAGGGCGCATATTCCTCCAACAGCGGAGAGGACTTCCGGACAGTCCTCGAAGAAATCTGTCAAATCAAAAATACAGATGTACTTATTCCTCGACCTCCGGAACGATG
>DGHF01000199.1 GCA_002392545.1 Ruminococcus sp. UBA3855 | reverse complement strand
AATCGGCATAATGACGTTAATTCTGTGCGCCTTGCCGGATGCTGCCTGAATGATGCGCTTCAAATCCTGAAAATGGTCATCCGGTGACATGGCATTTCTTTTCCCGAAATAATCATAAGTAATGTTATAATTCCCCATGTCGGTGATAATAAATAAATCCTTACCACGGATAGTAGACTTGATTAAGCCCTTGGCATCACCGGAAGAAAATCGGGGGCATTCGCTTTCAATCAGGAAAGAATCTGTCTGAAAACCGCCTTCGTGCGCCCACTTGACAAGATAATCATTGATTTGTGCACCGAGTTCTGTTGCACTGTTCATGGCAATCAAGCCCAAAGGTGCAACATTTGACTGATGGTCAAAAAGAATTTCACTGTTTGTACCCATACTGTTATTTCCCCTGCTCATGAAAAACAGAGGTCTACCTCCTTCAGATTATTTACAAAATTTTTCGATATACCGGTCAATGTCCTCTGTGATAATACGCTTCGCAGTGTCAAGGTCTTCCACTTCATTGACAGCCGTCGTTTTATTTTCGAGTTCCTTATAAACACGGAAAAAATGTGTCATTTCGTCAAAAATATGGGGCGGAAGTTCCTCAATGGAATGATATGTATTATAGTTCGGGTCATCGAACGGAATCGCAATAATTTTGTCATCATGTCTGCCACTGTCAATCATGCGGATAACTCCAATCGGATAACATCTTACCAAAGTCATGGGGAGCAGTTCCTCCGAACAGAGTACCAGCACATCCAGAGGGTCTTCATCATCTGCATAAGTTCGGGGAATTAACCCATAATTCGCCGGATAATGCGTTGACGTGTGCAGAATGCGGTCAAGTTTCATGAACCCTGTTTCCTTGTCGAGTTCATATTTAATTTTACTGCCCTTTGGAATTTCGATAACCGCCACGAAATCCTCTGCGCTGATGCGCTTCGGGCTGATATTATGCCAGATATTCATACATACACCTCACAAAAAGATTGTGATTATTTTGTCACTATTTTAAGTATACCCCATATGACAGTGATTTGTCAAGCTTGTTTGCGAAAGAAAACGAACTTTGGGGAATTTGATAAATTTGCACAAAAAAGATGTACTTTTTATGGGCAAATAATCAAAAGGGAGTATGGGGGAAAGGTATAACTTTCCCCCATACCCTCTTATTTATTTGTTCAAATACTTATCCATAATATGGCAGAAGTCGAATGTTGCGAAATAGTCCGCCGGAGTTTCGGCACGGCGAATCATCTTCACAGAACCATCCTCACAGAGTAACAGCTCCGCTGAACGCAGTTTACCGTTATAATTGTAACCCATCGAGAAACCGTGCGCACCTGCATCATGAATCACCAGCAAATCACCGATTTCGACAGGCGGTAACATTCTGTCAATGGCGAATTTGTCATTATTTTCACAAAGTCCGCCGGTAACATCACATTTGTAGGTACACGGCTCATGCTCCTTGCCAAGGACAGTAATATGATGATATGCCCCATACATTGCCGGACGCATCAGATTTGCAGCGCAGGCATCCACGCCCACATATTCTTTGTAAATGTGCTTTTTATGCAAGACACGTGTCACGAGTTCACCATAAGGCGCAAGCATAAAACGTCCCATCTCTGTGAACAGTGCCACATCTCCCAAGCCGTTGGGAACGAGAATTTCATCAAATACCTTGTGAACACCCTCACCGATTGCAAGAATATCATTCGGGGTCTGGTCGGGGCGATATGCCACACCGACACCACCAGAAAGATTGATAAACTTGATGTCTGCACCTGTTTCATTTTTCAGGTCAACAGCCAGCTGAAACATCTGCTTCGCAAGAGTGGGATAATATTCATTTGTGACGGTATTGGAAGCCAGAAACGCATGAATCCCAAAATGTTTTGCGCCCTTCTGCATCAGCATTTTAAATCCTTCAAACATCTGTTCACGAGTGAAGCCATACTTTGCGTCTTCGGGGCTGTCCATGATTTCAGTGGAAATGGTAAATTTTCCGCCGGCATTGAAGCGACAGCAGATAGTTTCCGGAATGCCTGTCAGCTTTTCGAGGTATTCAATGTGAGTAATATCATCAAGGTTGATATATGCACCCAGTTTGTAGGCTAATTCATAATCCTGTGCAGGGGTCACATTGGAAGAGAACATAATTTCACTACCGGAAAAACCGCAGGCTTCCGACATCTGCAATTCTGTAAAGCTGGAACAATCCACACCACAGCCCTCTTCTCTCATGATTTTAAGAATGAAGGGATTCGGGGTTGCTTTGACAGCGAAATATTCCTTAAAGCCTTTGTTCCAAGAGAAAGCCTTCTGAACGAGACGGGCATTTTCACGGATGCCCTTTTCGTCATAGATGTGGAAGGGGGTGGGGTAGGTTTTGCAGATTTCCTCTGCTTGTTCCTTTGTGATAAAGGGAATTTTTTCCATTGGTAAACACTCCTTGTTTTTGTAATGAATTTCAGATAGAATGATGATACCACAAATTTCGGCTTTCGTCAAGTCATTCCTTCCAAAAACTTTGATAAATTTATTTTTTCAGCAAATTACTTTCATTATCTCAGAATTTCGTCAAGTTCTTCAACAGTTGCCTTTGCAGTGGGCATGAAATCCGCAGAAGATGCATAATCCATTAAGCCTCTCGCAAACTGACGGACTTCCATTCTGTCAGATGCATCAGAAAGCCTTGCAGTGCAGACAAGCAGTGAACCTTGTCCGACCTTGCATTCAAACAGCAAGCCAAGCTTGTGATTTCTCTCGAAATTGTCAATCATCTGCACAATGGGCTGAATTTCTGTGCCATCCAAAATGGCAAGGTCAGCGTTTGATACAATGTCATACCACTGCGGAGTTGACCAGCTTTCCGGTTTGAACTGCTTGACAGCCGGATGACGTTTGTCAATGCAAAGCCCCATCGTACCAACAGGCGGTTCTTTGCCCATGCTTTCCGCAATGGAATAGAACATCGGATAGCACCAGAAATCAGAACAATAGAACCCCGGAATATATTCCTGCAATTCGTTCGGGAGGAAGAGCACATTTCTGCCCTTTTCGAGTTCGGTTTTGGCTTCTTCCCAGTCGGCTGTGACTGTGAGCGTTCCGGAGGTAGCCATTTCGGGCATCTCCTGCTGTGGGAACTGCCAGAAAGTATAATGATTTTCAGTGTCGCCGAGAGTTAATTTCACGTCAATTCTGTGAACCTTTGTAGCCGTCGGGAGACCAACGGAAATTTCACCAATATCAAAAAGTCCCTGACCATTGACATCAACAGCGATTGTACCCTCTTTGAGAACCTGCTTCCCACGTTCAACAACATAATGCAGTTTATCCTGAACAGGTTCAGGCTTGTAGTAGCGCAGTTTCACTTGCATTGACAGCAAATCGGTAATGCAGTAATCGGGGAAAATACCCAGAATGACAGAATCAGAGCAGAAACCTCTCCATTCTTCGGGAGTAATTAAGCCCTTGCTGTCCATGAAAGCATCCAGAATGCCGACTGTCGCAGTCCCCTGACCTGTGAAATCCTGAATATCCAGAATCTGGAAGCCGGAAATATATTCCGAACGCATAGCGGATTCCAATTCTTCTTTATAGCACTGAACGGCAAGCATACCGGAACATGTGAAGAAATCCTTAGCCTTGTCTTCCATGCCCTGTTCTTCGAGACGTTCTTTGAACACCTCAAAATTACGAGCCTGCAAAACACCGATATATTTCGGGATTTCCTCAAAATTCGGGTAAATTGCATACTGACCGATTTCATGTGTAATAATGGGCTTATTGGGAATCAAGCCTTCTGTGGACTGATTGACCTGTACACGCTTAACACCTGTACCGTACTGAATTTCGATTTCTTCGGGAGCGTCTTCATTTTCCGCATCCTCCACGTATTCCGGACGGATAATTGCATCATAGGAATAATCAGAAGAGGGGCGTTCTGTCTGGACATGACCATATGGCTGGTCACATGCGCCGAAACTGCCACGAATCAGGCGTTTTTCACTCAAACGCACACCAACAAAGAAATCATCTTCGGGAAGAATATTTGGCCAGAACTGGAAATTATTCGAACCCTGTGTGAAAAGAATTCTGTTTTCATTTTTCTTGTAATAGCGGATAATTTCGCCCATTCTCTGCGGATTTCCCCAGAGTTCGTTACCAAGTGAAAACATACAGAAAGACGGATGATTCCCGAACGTTTCCAGAATTCTCTTGCCTTCTTCAATCAAATATTCCTGTTCTGCCGGAATATAGCCTTCTTCAGCAGGTGCAGGGAGTGAACCCCAGAACGGAATTTCGGGTTCAAGGTAAATTCCCAGCAGGTCAGCTGCTTCAAATGCAGCTTCCGGCGGACAGCAGGTATGGAAGCGATAATGATTGATTCCGTAAGATTTGGAAATTTCCATCACTCTGAGCCATTCTTCGACATTTGTCGGCGCAGCTCCTACCAGAGGGAACACCATTCCGTCATGCTTGCCACGCAGGAAAACCGGTCTTCCGTTGCTTGTGAACATATCACCGTCAGCCTTGAAGTCAGTCATACCGAAGGTAACTTCGGTTTCGTCCTTGCTTCCATAGGGGCGGAGGCGGATTTTACAGAGTACCGGATGGTACTCATCCCACAAAGGCACATCATCCCCGAAAGTCATAATAGCACTAGAGGTTTTCGGGTCAACGAACAGCACCTTTGAAGCGATAGGCGAAACCAGACCATTTTTATCGAACCATTCGCCTTCAGCCTTGACGGTGTGAACATTGCCTTCTGTTTTCAGCTGGAAAGTAACTCTTTTGTGCAGATAATCGGGAACAGCTTTCACAGACTTGATGCAGTCAGTTTCATAGAATCTGAGAGAAATTTCTCCAGTGATGCCGTTCCAGTTGGTTTGTGTGTCAGGTGAAGTCATGTGTCCGCCTGCGGTCATATACTGCACATTGTCAACACAAATACAGATAGTCAGTTTTTCCGAACCGGAAAAAGCAGTCACATCATAGCAATGCGGTGTGCATAAGCTGTTCTGTGAGCCGATATAATGCCCATTTACCCATACACTGGTAACTCTGGTACGCTCTAAAAACAGCTGCACTCTTTTGCCCTGTAATTCTCTGGGGATTTCGATTTCACGCAAGAACCACGCATTTCCCATATAGGGGTAAACCTCCGTCAGGAAACCGATTTCCCTCGCCTGATTTGCAATTCCTTTGTGTTCCTGTGCTGTTGTTGCCGGAAGATGGATAGTATCCTGAAAAGACGACCGCTCAGGTAAAAATCCGGTGTACTTTTTTTCTTGGTCTGCAAGGAACAGCCATTTTCCGTCTAGTTCGATACGCTGTATCATAGGCTTCTACCTCCATGATGAAAAATTTGATAAATTATAGAAACACACACAGCCCGACCCCCGAAAAAGGTCAGGCTATGCTGTCATGCTCTTTGTTACTTCTTACTGTTGAGATAGCGATTCAGCGCACTGAACAGCGCAGCAACAGAAGAATCCGTAATATCACGCTTGATTCCGACACCCCAGTAAACCTTGCCTTCCACCTCAATTCCGACGTAGGAAACAGCATCAGATTTGGAAGTTTTTGATAATGCGTGTTCTGAATAGGTTGCAATTGTGAACTGTGTTCCGAGGAAGGCTTTCAAAGCGTTGCTTACTGCATCTAAACGACCAGTACCATCAGACTTGATGGTATACTGTTCACCATTCTGTGTCAGCGTGACAGCAGCCTGAATGCCGTTCTGCTGTACATAATGGATTTCCTTATATTCGAGAGGTGTCACGAGATTTGCATAAGTGTTTTCGAAAATCTCATGTACTTCACTAGGCAACAATTCCTTGTGAGCGTGGTCAGAAATTCCCTTGACAATATAGCCAAATTCCTCACGCATATTCTTAGGCAATACCAGCCCGAACTGTGTTTCCAGCAGATAACCAATTCCGCCTTTTCCGGACTGCGAATTGATACGGATAACGTCAGCTTCATAAACTCTGCCGACATCCGTCGGGTCAATGGGTAAATAGGGTACAGTCCAGTGATTGGGGTCATGTTCTTCTCTGTACTTCATGCCCTTTGCAATAGCATCCTGATGTGAACCGCTGAACGCAGCAAAGACGAGTTTTCCGCTGTATGGCTGACGCTCATAAACGTGCATTCTGGTAACACGCTCATACAGTTCCGTGAGTTCGGGCAGATTGGTGAAATCAAGATTCGGGTCAACGCCCTGTGAGAACATATTCAGAGCCAATGTCACAATATCAACATTGCCGGTTCTTTCGCCGTTCCCGAACAAAGTACCCTCGATTCTGTCACCGCCAGCCAGTAAACCAAGTTCACTGTCTGCAATTGCACAGCCACGGTCATTATGAGGATGCAGGGAAATAATGACGTTTTCTCTGTTGTGGAGATGGTCACACATATATTCCACCTGATTAGCATACACATGAGGCATGGAATGCGAAACCGTCACAGGGAGGTTAATAATGGTCTTATCCTCTGCGGTGGGTTGCCAGATGTCCAATACTGCGTTACAGATTTCAGCAGCGAATTCAGGTTCTGTTCCGGTGAAACTTTCGGGAGAATATTCAAACTGGAAATTTCCCTCAGTCTTCTCTCTGTATTCCTTGCAGAGTTTTGCACCAAATACGGCAATATCAATAATTTCCTGCTTACTCTTGCGGAAAACCTGCTCACGCTGTGCGAGAGAAGTCGAATTATAGA
>DGHF01000004.1 GCA_002392545.1 Ruminococcus sp. UBA3855 | reverse complement strand
GAATATTGCCGTTTATATCCGGAGAAAAGAGGTCATGCAAAGTCATATGGGCTGTATAAGCCGGCAGAACAGAAGCCATCATATCACTTCCATTCAGGTTATGAAACAGCACTTTCTGCATCAAAGCGATTATCTGCTGACAATAAATATCCGTCCGAAAAACAACAGTACTTCCGGCAAACGGAGCATAACTGCCTTCCGGATTAACTTTCTTTGCTAATCTCTCATGTGTGTGAAATAAGCCGGAAATTGGTTCATATTTCCAACTTGTTCTTTGTTCATACTCAGATAATAATGACATGGTGACCTCCTTAAATGCTCCGTCTGCGTTGACATTGGAGCTTGTCTGTGGTAACTCTGGTTATGTTCTTTATGTGGCTTTACTGCATCGCTATCAACAGTTCATCCAGTTTATCAGCAATGCGCTTTTGCTCGGCGAGAGGCGGGAGAGGGATAAGCATATTTGAAAATTCTTCAAATTTCAAGCTTTCGACTGTAGTCATCGCTTTTACAAGTTCTCTAATGATATATGATTCAAAACCTTTGAGCGCAAAGTACACCCATTTTGATAATGAAGTGTCATAAAGCGAAAATGCTTTTATGTCTTGATTAATTGTGCTTTCAACACCCAATACACAAAGAGGAAGCGAATGACGCAGAATGCCACTTCTTGCAACTAAAAGCAGTGTTCCAGCAGGATAGATTTTCATGTCTTTTGCTGCTAACTCTGTTACGTGCATTTCAGAATCTGTGATAACTGTTTTCTTCATGTCTTTTGAAGACACCCACGCAATAGAGCCATCCCAAAATGCTGATTCTGCCATTGAAGGAGTTTTTCCGCTACTGAATTGTCCTAGCGATTTCAGTCGCACCCACTTCCAACTACTCGGAATCTCAAACGGCACTTCCTCCGGCTTGATTGATGGCAAGGGCTTTTCTTTTTTGATTTTTCCCTCTTTGATGAGTTTCTGTTTTTCAGTCTGAATCTGCTGATATAATTCCTCTGCTGTACCGTCACTTTCAAGCTGTTCTGTGAGTTTTCCCTGAATGCCTGCTGTGATGAGCTTTGCTTTCAGGCTCTCCACATCGGCAGAATACTTCTCCTGTGCTTTATCAATGGTATCGAGAATACGGAAAATTTCCTCCACACGAGCAACAATGCGCTTTTGTTCGGCGAGGGGTGGGAGGGGGAATTCCATATTGAGTATATCTTTTCTTTCAATTCCGGGAATAAGTCCTTTTGATGCTGAAATAATACCATTTACTTTTGATTGAACAAAGAGAGAAATAAAAATATTGTCAGAAATGTATGACCTAATTCCCATTATCTGCCTTGCAATATGGACTTTATCAATTGTAAGAATAGTAATTTTTCCAACTGTCCCTTTACAACTTAGAAGGATATCACCCTTTTCAGCAAATGCTTTTGGAGTTTCAGTCCATCTGTTAATGAGTAAAGAACCATCAAATTGATAATTGCTTGCTCCTGTTATATAAGGAATTCCAGAACGAGTATCATTATATTCATTTTTCTGCAAGTCTTGTCCTGATTGTAGTGAAATAATATTGCAGAATTTTACAAATTTCCAATTACTTGGAATCTCAAACGGCACTTCTTCCGGCTTGATTGGTGGCAAGGGCTTTTCTTTTTTGATTTTTTTCTCTTTGATGAGTTTCTGTTTTTCAGTCTGAATCTGCTGATATAATTCCTCTGCCGTGCCGTCACTTTCAAGCTGTTCGGTCAGTTTCCCACGAATTGCCAAATCAAGAACTCTGCTCCGCAGTGCTTTTGTATCAATCAAAGTGAATCCCTCCCAGAATACTGCGCAGAGTTGTCAGCGCATTGTTGATAATATCCGCCTGTTCCTGCATATCGTCTATAATTTCTCCGACTGTGCGCTCGTCCTCTTCGGTGAGGTCAATCCATTTGAAATTTAGGTCTTCACGCTGTGCCACTTCCTCCGCTGTAAACCTGCGCCATCTGCCGTTTGGGTTCTTAGCGGAATAAGTTTCTGTTCTGTCCTGCATATGCCCTGAACAGTAGCACTCGACAAATTCATCAAGATGCACCCTTGTCATGGGCTTCTGCGCCATTGTGTGGTGAATGCCCGTGCGGTAATCGTACACCCAAATATCCTTTGTAGGCTTGCCCTTATCAAAGAACAGCACATTTGTCTTGACACCGTTCGCATAGAAAATACCAGTCGGCAGGCGCAGAATGGTATGCAGATTAAAGCCTTTCAACAGCTTGTCACGGACTTTCTTAGTGGAATCACCGTCAGTCAATACGCTGTCCGGCAGAACAACTCCCACACGTCCGCCTGTTTTTACAATTGACATGATATGCTGTAAGAAGTTCACCTGATTATCTGATGTTTCAATAAATTCAGTTCTTACAGCAGATACAGCTCCGCTTCCCTGCGGTCTTGTGCCGAAAGGCGGATTTGTCATAATAACATCAAACATCTTGTCAGACTTATCAAGCAAAGAATCCTGATAAATGACAGGACTTTGCTCAACACCGATATCATGCAGATACAGATTCATAGAAGCAAGCGTGACAACGAGTGCCGTATTATCTGCACCAAAAAGAGCATTGTTTTTCAGAAATTTCTGTTTTCTGGAATCCTTGCTTTGTACACGCATATGGTCATAGGCAGCAAGCAGAAATCCGGCTGTTCCGCAGCAGGGGTCGCCGACAGTTTCGCCAATCTGTGGATTGACAACATCTACAATCGCTTTGATGAGCGCACGGGGGGTAAAATATTGTCCTGCGCCGCTTTTTTTATCCTGACCATTCTTTTCGAGAATGCCTTCATAGACTGCGCCCTTGAAATCGCCCTCCATCATGTACCAGTTTTCTCCCGATACCATATCAAGAACTTGCTTCAGATGTACAGGGCGGTCAATCTTATTGGACGCTTTGGTAAAAATTGTACCAATCAGACCGCTTTGTTTGGCAAGCTTTGCAAGTATCCTTTCGTATTCCTTTACAAGGTCATCACCATCATATTCAATAAGGTCTTTCCATTTACAGCCGTCCGGCAGAGTGCTTTTCAGTCCCAGTTCTTCTTTTTCTGCATCCATTTTGAGAAACAGAATATAAGTAAGCTGTGTGATATAGTCAGTAAATCCTACACCAGCAGCAGACATGACATTTGCGATATTCCATACTTTTTTCAGAAGAGCATCTTCTGTTTTCTGTGTTGCCATTGATTTACGCCACCTTTAATAAAATTCTTGATAATGCATTCATTTCGGCATTCAGCATAGTAATATTGCCAAATGCCCTGATTCCTTTGCGCCAGAGGTCAGCATCTGACTGATTGAGTTCGATTGCAGAAACTGCTCCTTCACTGACGATATATTCGGCGATTTGCCGCATGACACTGACCTGTTCTTCGGAGAGTGAACGCTGTGTCTGACCACAGTACAGATTAAACCGCTGTACAAAACCATTCATCAGAGTTGTAAGTTTCTGACTTTTTCCGTAAGCATAGCGTACAAGCTGTATCAGATTTGTCAATAATCTGGTATTTGACTTTTCATCCAGTTCATCGACAGCACTGGCATTGAGTGTGCGGTAATATTTCCACAATGCTTCTGCACTGAAATGCTTATCTTCCAACAGCAGTTTTTCGCTTAAATCATAAAGCATGGAGCTGGTAATGAGTGTATCTTCGGAGTTATAAATAATACGCAAAGCCTCAATATCGTCCTTATGCTCTAAAATGTATTTCTGAAAATTTTCGATGTATTCTTTTGCAGTTTCTACGGAAAATCCGGCAGAAATCAGCTTGTCGGGGTCTTCTTCTGTAATAGCGAGGTATCCTTTGTGCAGTTCCAGCAGTTTCTTTCTTGCTGAAATATTGTTCATCAGCCTTGCAATCAACTGCCATCTTGTCCGGTTTTCATCAGACGGACTAATAAACGGAGGAAGCAAATTTCTGTCAAATGCATCACGAACAGACACAGAAATATCTTTTGGTGAGAATCCATAATCATTCATAAATTCTGTCAGATGATACCCAAACAGCGGATTATTTTCATAGCGGTTGTGAATGCTTGCACAATAATCACGGAGCAGCATCAGGTTATCATCACTCAGCTCCTTATGTGAAAGATGTTCCAAAACTTCAAACAGAGTCAGCTTTTTGCCTGTTCCCGAAACAGGATTTACTTTTGGAATTTTCTTTTCATGTTCTGTCACACCGACAGCATCTACGATATAATAGCACTCTTTAAAGTTCGCATTGGGAGTTACTTCTTTGAGTTTGTCCTCGGAAATGGTACGGCAACCACGACCCTTCATCTGTGTGTACAGCACATCTGACTGAACATCTTTCATGAACAGGACAATTTCAAGCGGCTTAACATCCGTTCCTGTAGCTACAAGTGTAACTGTGACTGCAATGCGGAATTCTTTCTCTGTTCGGAAATCCCTGATTAGTGCATTGGAATCTCCGGCAGAGTATGTAATTTTCTGTACAAACCCTTCTGGTAAAATTTCATCAGGAAATTCTGTCTTAAATACTTCTTTTACTGCCTCAACTATTTCTGTTGCATGATTATCATCTTTTGCAAATATCAGCGTTTTGGGAATAGACTCCCAAGAAACCTCTCTGTCCGGATATAAATCACGGTAGATGGATTCCTTGAATCTTGTCAGTACTTCAATAATCTGACTGCGGTTGACGACAGTTCTGTCCAGTGCTGATGAATCATATTCCACTTGTCGCTGTGCAGTATATGATTTTAATTTCCCAGTTCGCCTGACAGTTTCCTGCACAGTCGTTCCTGCTTTGATAGAACCGCCATGCTCTGTTATTTCTGTAACAATGCGATAAATTCGGGCAGGAACATTTACTCCATCATCTTCAGATTTCTCAATTGTATACTGTTCGACATAATTTCTGTTAAAAAATGCCTCCGCTTCCGGTGTGGGCGTAGCCGTCAGTCCGAGGATAATTGCCTTATTGAAGTAGTCAAGCACTGCTTTCCACTTTCCATAGATAGAACGATGGCATTCATCCACAATGATAAAATCAAAATAATCATGGGGGAGCTTTACATGATTGCCAAGATGAACAGTTTCATCTAAGCTTCTATCTTCAATAGCAGTATTATTTTCATCTTCAGCATCTTCGTTTTCATCAGAAATTTGCTGTCCTGTCATGACCGCATACAGTTTTTGAATTGTAGAGATGACCACAGTTGCCTTAATATCATTTTCTCTGCGAAGTCGTTTGATAAGATACAGGGAACTAAGTTCCACTTGCTTCTCTGTCAGGTTAAACTGGCTGAACTCACTTTCTGTCTGTCGGGCGAGATTATTGCGGTCTACCAGAAACAGTACTCTCTTTACAGATGTGTAGTTTAATAGCCGATAGCTTGCAAGGCAGGCAAGATACGTTTTACCGCTTCCTGTTGCAAGTACTGCGAGATGTTTCCTTTTTCCGTTTCTCAAACATTCTTCAAACCTGTTTTCCGCATGATATTGACAGTCACGCAGTGTTCCTTGGTTTAATTTTGGCAGTGCGCCGTAATCAGAGGTCTGATTGATTAAACGCAACATTTCCTTTGGAGAATGCATATCATCAATTTCGATATATTCAGTTTGATTGGCAAACAGATTTTTATAAAGAATCTTTTTCCCATTGGACATATATACAAGAGGAATAAAGCCATTACACCACAAGCCATACCATTTTTGCGGAGTATGTGCATACTGTTCCGCCTGTGTTTCCACATCCGCTTTTAACTCGTTTTCTTCACGTTTGGCTTCCAAAACAGCAATGGCTTTTCCATCAATGAATAAAAGATAATCGCTTTCGGTATTGCCGAGCATAAGTGCTTCCATTAATGCTGTCGGATGATTGGGTGTAAATTCCTCTCTGGGTACAACAATCCATCCGGCATTGTCCAAAAAAGCGTCTATCCTTTTGCGAGCTTTTTCTTCTGGCAGCATGATAATCCCCTCTCCTATATCTTAATACAATACTTCATTTTCCATTATACCACAAAATCAGGCATTTTTCAAGCGTTCTTTCAATTTTGTGTTCCGCTTTGTGACTGTGATATGCTTGACAGCATAAGCAACGGCTTTTTTCGTACCGACAAGAACCAGCATTTTCTTCGCTCTGGTGATTCCGGTATAGATTAAATTTCGCTGTAGCATGATGAAATGTGTCATCATGACAGGCATTACGACAATTGGATATTCCGAACCCTGCGACTTATGAATTGTAATCGCATAAGCATGAACAAGCTCGTCTAAGTCCGTAATATCATACTTAACAAATCTGTTTTCAAACTGAACGGTCAGTTCCCTGTCAATCGTGTTAACGTCTGAAATCATGCCGATATCGCCGTTAAAAACTTCTTTATCATAATTATTTTTAATCTGCATGACCTTATCATGCAGGCGATAAGTCCGACCGCCACGAGATAACCATGATTGTGCCGGATTCAGATTTTGCTGTAAAAGCTGATTGAGATTAGCCACACCGATAACGCCCCTCTGCATGGGTGTTAAAACCTGAATGTCAGCCGGATTCACATGGCAGTATTTCGGCAGTCTCGACTTGACAAGCCCGATAATTTCATTGGCAGCCTGTTCAGGCTCTTCACATTCAATAAAGAAAAAGTCTGTCCCACGCTGATTTTTGAGGTTCGGAAATTCTCCCTTGTTGATTCTGTGAGCATTCATGATAATCTGGCTTGACTGTGCCTGACGGAAAATTTTTGTCAGCCTGACGACAGGAAATTTTCCTGAATCAATAATATCTCTCAGTACATTTCCTGCTC
>DGHF01000080.1 GCA_002392545.1 Ruminococcus sp. UBA3855 | reverse complement strand
CCATGCAGAAACTGCTCGGCAAAACAAAATTTAATGAACTGCTCGGCGGATTGATTTATAAACCGCAGGGCAAGCCCACACTCGTTCCTGATTCGGACAAGCGTCCGGAATGGAGCAGTGCAGAAAATGATTTCAAGGAGGAATCCTAATGGCAAAAAAACTGAAAAATCCGACAAAAGTTATCACGGGTCCGGATACCCGCTGGTCTTATGCAAATGTCTGGGAAGCCAAGGCAATCAACGGCGGCACACCGAAATTCAGCCTGTCTCTTATTATTCCCAAGAGTGATACAGCAACGGTCGAAGCAATCGAAAATGCAACAGAAGCAGCCTATGACATCGGCTCTGCCAAGCTGAAAGGCAACAGCAGAAGCATTCCGCCACTTTCAGCAATTAAAACACCCCTCAGAGACGGCGATATTGAGAAACCGGATGACGAAGCCTATGCAAACAGTTATTTTTTAAATGCCAATTCCACAACTGCTCCCGGCATTGTGGATGCCGACCGTCAGCCGATTCTTGACCGCAGCGAAGTTTACAGCGGATGCTACGGAAGAGCAAGCATCACATTTTATGCTTTCAACAGCAACGGCAACAAGGGCATCGCCTGCGGACTGAACAATCTCCAGAAAATCCGTGACGGAGAACCGCTTGACGGTCATACCCGTGCGGAAGATGACTTTGCTGACGACGATGATGACGATTTTCTCGATTAAATAACTGAACAGACGGGCGGGCGTTTGCGGCATATGCTGTGGGTGGGCTTATGAAATTATGATTGAAAACTTATTGCATGAGATGATGGGAGAAGAAGCTCCCGTTCTGACGGACGATAACAGAAAAGAAATTAATGCAACATTGCAGTATATTTTATATCTTTGCTGTACGGAGCGTGAACGGAGTATTCTTCGCATGAGATTTGAAGAACAACTGAACTATCGGCAGATTTCCGCCTGTACTCTCATTTCTGATGAAAGAGTTCGTCAGATTATTGTAAGCTGTCTGAAAAAAATAAATGCTTATCGTGATATGCTGAAATGCGGTATAGAAAGATACTATCAGAATCAGATAATTCGTTTGCAGGAACGGCAGAGAGATGAAATTGCACGTCTGAATGAAATCTATGGAAGCAATGTTTCAGAATCCGCTGAATCTGAATGTATTTGTCCAGTATGGATTGAGGATATGCAGTTTTCTGCCAGAGCGTACAATGGTCTGCGCCGTGCCGAAATTCACAGCCTTGCTGAACTGACACAGAGTACAACAGATGAAATTAGCAGAATCAGAAATCTTGGCGAAAAAACTGTTGCTGAAATTATAGACAAGGTGCATTCCTACGGCTTGAAGCTGTTGGATGAACCATGAAAAGAGGACAGAAATGGAATGTATTACAATTGATATTGAAACACGGAGCGACCGTGATATTATGAAATGCGGTGTCTACGCCTATGCAGATTCCCCTTATTTTGATATTCTGCTGTTCAGTTATTCCGTTGACGGCGGAACTGTACAGGTGATTGACATTGCAAACGGCGAAAAGATACCAGATAAAATCCTAAGAGCATTTGCTGATGAAAGTATCATCAAACAGGCGTTTAACGTCAATTTTGAACGTGTATGTCTGTCGGTATATGTGCAGCGGAACTATCCGCAGTATTTTAGAAGTTATGGCTCTAACGAAGATACAGTAGGAAATTACTTCAATCCTGCCGGATGGCACTGCACCATGATACACAGCCGTTATTTAAGTCTGCCTTCTTCTTTGGCAGAAGTCGGCAGAGTTCTGAAAATTCAGGAGCAGAAAATGACCGAAGGCAAGGCTTTAATCAAGTTTTTCTGTGTTCCCTGCAAAACAGAAGATAATGAGCCGGAGTTTCACAATCCGGTGCTGTATCCATCAAAATGGGAAATGTTCAAGGCTTATAACAAGCGTGATGTGGAGGCAGAAATGGAAATTGACAGAAAACTTGTGAAATACCCTGTTCCGGATTTCGTCTGGGAAGAATTCTATATTGACCAGAAAATCAATGACAGAGGTATCCGCATAGATTTACAGCTTGCACAGAATGCCATTGCTTTGGATGAACACATCAAAGCTGAATTATCAGCGGAAATGTGCAGGCTGACAGGTGTGGAGAATCCCAATTCCGTGTATCAGCTTCTGAAATGGCTGGAAGAACAGGGATATTCCTCTGCATCACTCGGAAAAGAAGAAGTCGCTGAACTGCTCAAAACTGCCGAAGAACCTGTCAGAAGTGTGCTTGCACTCCGTCAGCAGTTGGCGAAATCCTCCGTGAAGAAATATACAGCCATGACAAATATGGCCTGCTCCGATGACAGGGCAAGAGGAACATTCAGTTTTTACGGAGCATCAAGAACGGGACGATTTTCCGGCAGAAACATTCAATTGCAGAATCTTCCTCAGAATCATATTTCTGACCTTGCCGGAACGAGAGAAATTATCAGAAGCGGTGATTTTGAACTGGCAGAAATGCTGTATGATAATATTCCTGACATTTTGTCACAGCTCATCAGGACAGCACTTGTTCCGAGAGATGGCTATAAATTTATCGTAGCGGATTTTAGTTCGATTGAAGCAAGGGTGCTGGCATGGCTTGCCGGAGAAACATGGAGAATGCAGGCTTTTGCAAGAGGTGACGACATTTACTGTGCATCAGCATCAAAGATGTTTGGTGTTCCTGTTGTCAAGCATGGCATCAATGGACACCTCAGACAAAAAGGGAAAGTAGCAGAACTCGCCTGCGGATATGGCGGCTCAATTGGTGCAATGAAGGCAATGGGAGGCTCTGCAATGGGACTTTCTGATAAGGAACTAAAACAGATAGTCACTGACTGGCGGGCAGCTTCTCCCAATATCGTCAAACTCTGGTATGCCGTTGATGATACAGCTATGACAGCAGTTGTACAAAAAACTACTGCCCAAACACATGGGATTAAATTTATTTATCAGAATGGAATTCTTTTTATAGAACTGCCGTCAAAACGTCGGCTCGCCTACATCAGACCTCAGATTGATGTGAACCGTTTCGGCGGAGATTCTCTCACTTACGAGGGTGTCGGCACAACGAAAAAATGGGAACGACTCGAAACTTATGGCTCGAAAATTGTTGAGAATATTGTGCAGGGAATCGCCCGTGACTTGCTCTGCCACAGTATGAAAACACTGTCCCATTGTTTTATCGTGGCTCACGTGCATGATGAGCTGATTATTGAAGCTGACAAGCGTATGTTCGTGGAGGCTGTCTGCGAACAGATGGCATGGGTGCCGGACTGGGCGGCAGGGCTTTTACTTCGTGCTGATGGGTTTGACTGTGAATTTTACCAAAAAGACTGAAAGGATGATTTTTATGAACGATTTGAAAATTTGGAACTATGAGGACAGCACTGTCCGCACTATCGAAATTGATGGTGAAATGTGGTTTGTTGGAAAAGATGTTGCTGATGTTCTGGGCTATGAAAGACCCACAAAGGCTGTCGCAGACCATGTAGATGCGGAGGACAGAGATGAAATCCCGATTCAGGACTCCATCGGCAGAATGCAGAAAACTCCCATTATCAACGAATCCGGTGTGTATGCCTTGATTTTTGGAAGCAAGCTACCGACGGCTAAAAAATTCAAGAGATGGGTTACTTCCGAGGTTCTTCCCTCTATTTACCGCACAGGCAGTTATGGCATTGACACGACCCTGACACCGGAATTACAGGTTCTTATCCAGCACGAACGTATGATGCAGGAGCAGAAAAAACAACTTGATGATGTACAGCACAAGGTCGATGCCATTCAGGACACATTTATTTTCACCCCTGAAAACTGGAAAAAAGATGTCCGTGT
>DGHF01000081.1 GCA_002392545.1 Ruminococcus sp. UBA3855 | reverse complement strand
TTTTCCGGACGCTTTTTTCTTTGCCGATGTATCAACAACAGTCGCAGGATTCAGAAAAATATCCTTTACCAGCGGATGCAGGAGCGCAATCTGAACACCGTACCAGATTCCCGCAAACTGTGCGAATTCTGCGAAACACTCCGCTGTGCTGAGATTCTGACTGATAGTTTCCCGAATCACTGCCGGAAGTCCCTTGTAACCGAAAGACGGTATGGTCATCAGCCAGTCATGCCCTCTGAGAACCTCAACACTGAAAATCATGGAGGCAGTTTCATTGATTTCGTAGATAATTACTCCGACCTGTACAGCGGAATTTTCATCAGCAGAGCGGATTCTGTCCTGATAATCGGAGAAAATAACAGTACGGAACTGCATTTTCATTCCTTCACCGTTTGTGTACTGAATCCGACAGTCCGGCAGCGGAATACTGCCGCTGAAGAACAGGTCAGAGGGAACACCTGTTGCTGTTTTATTTGAAACTCTCCAGAGGTCAACCATTGCCGTTTCATCATCAAGCAGAATGAGATTTGCCGGACGGCTTCTGCTGATATGGTTCAGCCACTCGTTATTTTCCGGCTCAGAAAGAAAAGCAGCAGGGATATTGTCCAGTCCGTTATCCAGACAGTCCCTTTCTTTCATGACTTCGTGCTGTATTTTCATCATTTCTTTTTCGGTGAGGTTTTCAGAACAGCCGTTCTTCATTTCCTCGACTGTCAGCATGAAGTCTTCATCAGAAAGGCTGTGCAGATATTCCATGATATTCCGGTGTTCTTCCTTGCCGCAGATCATTGCAAGGCTCATGGAAATGTGTTTTTCGTATTCTTCACGGTTCATTGTTTTTCCTCCAAATCTTCTGTAAAATAGCGGATTTTCATATGCTTGCGTTCAGCTTTATGGATTTCCTGTTTCATGCCTGCGGAGATTCTTTCGCCGAATACCCAGAGTTCTTCACAGTGTCCGAGCATAATCATGTTCATAAACATTGCAAGCTGACGTTCTTCCGGACTGCTGTCGTCCATGAACTGCGGAAAGAGCAAGTGCGGAGCGAACGGAATCGTATGCTGTTCCAATGCGAAACGGCAGTATCTTCTTGCTTTTCTTTTGTTTTTCTTGACTTTGCCGGAAAACGGGGAGCAGATGTAGACCAGCGGACGGTAACGTGCCGCCTTTTCTTCCTTTTCGATTCGTCTGAGAGCTTCACAGGCTGTCGGGTCAGCGTAGCCCTCACGGTTGTACTTGTTTGCCATTGATTACTACCTCCAAATCTTGTCCGAACCGTCTGACGGAAAAATTAAAATTTGTCCGCAGACGGAGGACACTTTTTATTTCATCCAATACAGAGCGTATTGGTTAAATGTACTTAGCCGACATTTCACGCAGAATAGCGGTAAAAATCTCTTTCAGCTTCTTGTCATCTTCGATAATGTCCAGCTTGGTAATCTTCTTGATAACTGTCTTTGTTGAGCCGTTCTGCTCCATACGCTTTCTGCGGTTGCGGAGACGGGCTTCAAGGTCAGCTCCTGCACGGTCTTCCAGCAGTGCATAAATCTGTTCGTAGAGTTCCTGCATCATGCTGTAATCCTCAGCGATAGACATGGACAGCTTGCCGACAGCCACACGGACATCTTTTTTCCAGTTTTCAGGGGTGAAAATAAATGTGTCCTGAATGGCATCGACCTTGTGCTGTACAGCATCAAGCTGTTTTTTCTGTTCCTGCATCATACGTTCGTGCTGGATAAGCACCTGCAATTCCGGTGTCAAAGTCGTATCAATTCCATAACTGCCTGTGCGGTGAATTGTCGGCAACACTTCGGAAGTAACCCATCTCTTGAACTTCTTAGCAGTCGGGAGCTTGCTACCGAAAATCAGAGCATACACACCAGATTCGTTGATAATAATAGCCTTGCTCTTATAATTAGAACCACTCCCCTGAATCAGGGTACTGGTTTTATCTTCATCATCAACGTGTGCTGCAACTGCGTTTTCTGGCTTTGCATAGCCTAAAATCTCAGCTACATCTTTTGCAACAAACCAGATTTCACCATCAATTTCAACGGTGCGAACCTTGCTGTCTTCGTAGTTCCAAATCTTCAAATCGTTCATAATAATAAAATCCTTTCTCTCCATATGGAGCGTTACTGATATTTCTCTCTAATCCCACCCACAGTCTCGACTGCAAACGTCCGCCCGTTTGATTCATGCAATTTCTCATAGGCTTGAACCTCTTAAATACAGAGCATTCTGAAAGTTTCTCTTCCCTTGGGAGTGACAAGCACCTGTGTGCCTTTCCATGAACTTTTCTCATTGATGCACTTCATAATATTTGTATTTACATCTTAAACGCTCTTTTAATGGTCTGTTATCCACTCTTGGGACACAAGGCGGAGGATATCCTGCTTCACGGCAGGCAATTCTAACTGCACGATAAGATAATGCATAAGCCTCTTTCGGATGTTCATGTCTCCATTTTTCCTGTTTGATAATCAGATTTTCATAATCTGTCCAGTCATTCTGTTTTTTACGTTCGGACAATTTTTTCAGAAAAGCAGCCTTTTCTTCCGGATTGGCATTCAGACGTTCCCAGAAGATTCTTCCGCCTTCTGCGGCATCATTGATTCCGCCGGAAGATAAATTCATAGACAGTTCCGCAGGTGTTTCAGAAATATAATGTTCTTCCATCATCATGGCAGTAAAGCGGTCAGAAGTACGGCATATTTCTTCCATTCTGAAAGTATCAGCACCATATCTGCGGACTGCATTGTAAAAAGGATGTTCCGGAGCTTCACCGTTCAATGCACGTTTTTTGTGGTGTCTCCATCTTTCGGAAAGTTTCATGCCAGTATAGCCTACATAATATCTGCCATCAGGAGCAACAGCACGATAAATTATATATGTTTTCCTCTCCATAACTGTAATTTCATCTCCTTAGCTTCAATCAAAGAAATTTTTGTATTCTCATCAATAAACACCTGATGCTCAGGAGTTGCAATAATGCCGTCCCATTCAATGACTTCTTTCTCGCCACTGAAAACAACGCCTTCATGCTTCACCCAATTTTCGCCATCAAAGACAAGGTCTGTCAGCTGAACATCCTGAATCGGCTTTTCATAAACATTCTGATGAATGTCCTTTACAAGTATCATTGCAGATTCTGCGATACAAAACCGCCCCGTCCGAGATGCTCCGTAGAAGCTGAACATTCCTCTCGCTCGGTTGTCGGAGCAGACGGCTTGTTTCATAGCTGTGTACTTTTTCACGGAGGATTTCGCTAACTGCTGACGGAGTTTCAGAACTGAACGAACAGGTTCTTCGGCAGTTTTTATCAGTTCAGCGACTTCTTTTTTGCCGAGAGAATCAGAGGAATATCCCTGTTCTTCCAGCCATTTGAGGAGCTGGTACACAGAATTTGGATTCTCAATACCTGTCAGTTTCTGCATTTCCGCTGACAATTCGGTTTTGATGTGTTCATCAAGGGCAACAGCATTCTGAGCAAGCTGTAAATCAATCCGGATACCTCTGTCATTGATTTTCTGGTCGATATAAAATTCCTCCCAGACGAAATCCGGAACAGGATATTTCGCAAGTTTTCTGTCAATTTCCATTTCTGCTTCCACGTCACGCTTGTTATAAGCCTTGAATGTTTCCCACTTGTCTGGATACAGCACCGGATTATGAAATTCCGGCTCACCATCTTCGAATTTATAGGGAACACAGAAAAATTTAATCAGTGTTTTGCCTTCGGTCATTTTCTGCTCCTGAATTTTCAGGACTCTGCCGACCTCTGCGAGGGAAGAGGGCAGACTCAAATAACGGCTGTGTATCATGGTGCAGTGCCATCCAGCAGGATTAAAATAATTTTCTTCATATCCTTTGAAATACTGCGGATAATTCCGCCTGACATATACCGACAGGCAGACACGTTCAAAATTGACGTTAAATGCCTGCTTGATGACAGTTTCATCAGTGAACGCTTTCAGAATCTCTTCCGGTATCTTTTCACCGTTTGCAAGGTCAATCACCTGCACGGCTCCGCCGTCAACGGAATAGCTGAACAGCAGAATATCAAAATATGGTGAGTCTGCGTAGGCATAGACCCCAGATTTGGTAATATCCTTATCGGATTTGGTTTCAATATCGATTGTGATTAGTTTCATTTCAGTCTCCTCAATAGTCAATACCTTCACTGTTCAGGAAATTGTACAGAAATACAAGATAGCCGAGTGCTTTACGATAACACCGTGTCTGGCAGTCCATCTTGTATTCTTCGTAACATTCACAGATAACAGTCAGTTCCTTA
>DGHF01000052.1 GCA_002392545.1 Ruminococcus sp. UBA3855 | reverse complement strand
AATAATTGATGAGGACGGATTTTTTGTGAATCCGTCCTTTTCCCTAACGAGGATATATGATTTATGGCAGAAAAAAAGAAAAAAGAAAAATCCGTTGCTCAGGTCATGCAGGAAATGCAGGCACAACAGCAGGAAATCGAAGCACAACAGCGTGAACTCCTCCGCCAAAAACAGGAGGAAGAACGCAAAGCCTATGAAGAAAAGCTCCGTCAGGAAAAATTGGAGCTGATGCGCCTCAAACAAGGTATCATTGAAGAAAGCGAAACCATTCACGAGGAACACCCCGAAGAACGAAAATTGACATTCGGGGAAAAAGTCAGCAACTTTTTCTATCACAATAAATGGTGGATGGGGATAGGCTCACTAATGCTGATATTATTTGGCATTCTCATGTGGCAGATGTTGACAATGGTTCATCCTGATATGATTATCTTGTTGCTGTCTGATAATGATATTTTTTATTCTGCGACTTATGAGAATATCGAAAATATGTTTGCAGAATACATTGAGGACGTGAACGGAGACGGCAAAACCATTGTTGAAATTTATTATATTCCAGCCTCTGACGAAACCGCCGAAAGAAGCGGTTACACCGGAGAATCTGAAAAGCTTTTTGCAGAATTTCAGACGGGAGAAGCCGTTCTTGTGATTTCAGATGACGGTGCAGACAGTTTCATTGTCCCTGAACATACCCTTGTCAATTTAGAGGACGATTTCAGCAATTATCAGGAAACAGACGAATGGCGGTTCAGATTGTCCGGCACAAAGTTTGCGGAAGCCATTGGATGGGATGAACCACTTGACGAGGATGTTTATATTGGAATCCGCACTGTCAAAAAGACACTGGATTCAGAGGAAAAAATGCAGGAAGTTTTTGATGTGTCCTATCCGGCTTTGAAACAGTTTATTGAACAGTTTGGAACGCTCAAAGAATAATAAAAGCCCCGACAAAATAAAATCAGTCGGGGCTTTCTGTGTCATTCTGTTTTATTATTTTGTTCTGTGTGTTTGAGGATGAAAAGGAGTATTTTGACAAATCCTTTGCAAAGTAAGCAAAGTACAGAAAGAAGGCTTAACAATTGAAGTAGTAGCAAGGATACGCTCTTCAAAAATGCATAAAATAAGTCAATCATAATGTTTCTTCCTCTTGGTTTATGTTCTCATTTCTCCGTCAAAACCTTGTAGCAGTCGGGACGACGGTCACGGAAAAGACCCCATTCTAAACGAGCATTAGCGATTTCGTCAAGGTCGAATGTTTCAATCAAAATAGAGTCCGTATCTCGGGGAGCTTGTGAAAGGATACCGCCTGTTTCGTCCGTGATGAATGACGAGCCATAGAAATTGAGTGCAGACGACTGACCGCCATTTTCAGGGGTGGGCTTGACTTCCTCTAAGCCGTAGCGGTTCGCAGCGATTACCGGAATGATATTGGAGGCGGAATGTCCCTGCATGGTGCGTTTCCAGTGAGGCATACTGTCGGTATTCAGGATAGGTTCAGAACCGATTGCAGTCGGATAGAAAAGCAGTTCAGCCCCATTCAGGGCGAATGCCCTTGCAGTTTCCGGAAACCACTGGTCCCAGCAGATACCCACACCAATACAGCCGAATTTTGTTTTCCACGTTTTGAAACCAGTATCCCCCGGAATGAAATAAAATTTCTCCTGATAATAATGGTCATCCGGAATATGCGTTTTCCGGTACACTCCTAAAATTGAACCGTCTGCATCAATGACTGCTACAGAATTAAAAAGGCGATTGCCGTCTTTTTCGTAGAAGCTGACCGGAATCACAACACCTAATTCTTTGGCAATTCTGGAAAAATGGCAGACAGCATCATTTTCATTGACAGGCTTTGCAAAATGATAATAGTCATACCGTCTTTCCTGACAGAAATATTGCCGTTCGAATAACTCCGGCAGTAAAATCATATTTGCACCTTTTTCAGCACATACACGGACTTTTTGTTCTGCATTGCTGATATTTTCCTGAACGTCCGTTGTGCAGGACATCTGAACGGCGGAAACAGTGACTTTTCTCATTGAAATACACCTCTTTACTTTGGAATTTGTTGGGTCAGGCAGTGGATATTTCCACCGCCAAGAATTAACTCTTTCGCCGGAATGGGAACAACTTTTCGATTGGGACACCATTCCTGTAGCATTTGCACGGCGAGGGCATCACTGACCGCATTTTCTCCGCCGAACTGCGGAACTAATACAGAATGATTGGTGAAATAAAAATTCACATAAGAAGCTGCTAAACGTTCGCCAACTTCCCGATTATCTTCACCCTCTGCAAATTCCAGCCCCTCTAAATCGTGTGTAGTCACACAGACCGGATACACCGGAATCGGGAGCGGATGCACTGTGAAATTTCGTCCCTTTGCATCTGTTTCAGAATGAAGCAATTCCCATGCAGCCAATGACAAGGGATATTGAGGGTCATTTTGGTTATCTGTCCAAGCAAGCACGACTTCCGCAGGGTTCAGGAATGCACACATATTGTCAATATGTTCGTTTGTTTCGTCATTGTAAATTCCACGTGGCAACCAGACAACTTTTTCCGCTCCCAGATAATTGCAGAGGGTTTCTGTAATTTGTTCTTTGGTCATTTGGGGATTTCGTCCCTGACTTAAGAGACAGCTTTCTGTTACTAAAATTGTACCCTCTCCGTCTGAATGGATTGAACCGCCCTCTAAAACGAAATGTTCCGCATGATAGCAGTCATAGCTTAATATCTGGCATACTTCACGGGCTAATTTGTTATCTTCTTCATAATCGGCATAGAGACCGTCAAAGTCACCGCCCCAAGCATTGAATTTCCAGTCAATGCCCCTGACATTGCCGTTATTATCCTTGACAAAAGTCGGGGCGGTATCTCTTGCCCAAGCATCATTTTGGGGGATGGTCAAAATATGTGCATGGCGGTTATTTTTGAGATAAGAGGACGCTTTTTGAAATTTGGATTCACTGACGATTAAATATAGTTCTTCGTCTTCTGTGACAGCATCCCAAATCTGACGAAATGCCGGAATTGCTTTTTTCCCGCCGTATCGCCAAGAACCGGAACGCTCCGGATAAATCATAATTGTACCGTGATGAGGGGAAAATTCCGCAGGCATATAAAAGCCGTCTTTTTTGGGTAGTGTGTCGAGTGTTTTCATGATAGCCTCTCCTTAAAATCGGAATAATCAAAATGTTTGATGACCTCATAACTGCCGTCTGAATGCAAAATACCAATATCCGGCAGGGGCATTCCGTTGAAAGTATTATTTTTCACCATGGAATAAATCGCCATATCTTCAAAGCAAAGCCTGTCACCAATGTGCAGGGGATTGTCAAAGCTGTAATCTCCCACCACGTCACCAGCCAGACAGGTGCAGGAACTTAGACGATAGGTATATTGTTTTTCATCCGGCATTCCGCTTTCAAATAAAGGCGGTCTGTAGGGCATTTCGAGAACGTCCGGCATATGACACGCTGCTGATGCATCCAGAATTAAAATATCCATGCCATTATGAACAATGTCCATGATTTCTGTAACGAGATAACCGGCATTTAATGCAATTGCCTCCCCCGGTTCGAGGTAGACTTGCACATGATATTTTTGCTGAAAATCGATGATGAGCTTTTCAAGCAGGGGGATGTCATAGCCGTCCTTTGTGATATGATGACCGCCCCC
The DNA here is from genome assembly GCA_002392545.1 of Ruminococcus sp. UBA3855. GTDB lineage: Bacteria > Bacillota > Clostridia > Oscillospirales > Ruminococcaceae > UBA3855. The sequence goes on along the minus strand of DGHF01000052.1, from coordinate 733 downwards.
GAAATTCACCCACTTGCACAAATGCAGATATTTTCCAAATTTTTCTTCAACGGCTTTCAAAGTGATTTCGAGTGCATCCGCTCCCTGTTCACAGAGGGTATGAAAATGAATTCCGTCAATGTCAGGGAATGTCTTCAAATCCTCTGCACGGACTCCCAAACGTGAACCAATTGCACAAGGGTCATAAATGGCGGTATCCTGTGTGGAACATTCCGGATTGACACGCAAGCCTATATTTTTACCGGCTTTCCGGCAAAGACTGCCAAATTTTTCAAGCTGTCGCAGGGAATTGAAATAAATATAGTCCGCAGTCTCAATGATTTCCGGCATATCCTCATTTTTATAGGCTGGTTCAAAAACGTGAACTTCTCCGGCGAATTCCTCTCTCCCAAGTTTGGCTTCAAATAATCCGCTTGCAGTTGTTCCGGCTAAATACTGCGAAATGATGGGATATACCCGAAACATGGAAAAGGCTTTCTGCGCAAGGAGAATTTTACATCCTGTATGTTCCTGAACGCTTTTTAAAATTTCACAGTTTTCAATGAGCTTTTTTTCATCAACGACATAAGCAGGGGTATGTGTCACCCCTGCCATAGCCTGTAATTGTCGTAATCCGTCCATATCAGTCAACCAAAGTCGGGTTTTCGTCAACAGTCCAAGGTAAACCGTACTGATTCAGCATATCCATGTAGGGGTCTGGGTCGAATTCTTCCACATTGAATACCCCTGCACC
>DGHF01000073.1 GCA_002392545.1 Ruminococcus sp. UBA3855 | reverse complement strand
TTCTGACGATGCTGATTCAAGGTCTGGGGGGAATGCTCCCCGAACTCATTGCAGAAGCACTATTTTTGTCGACACAATTCCTCGAAAAAATTAAAAATCAGGATTGGGAACAATTAGGGAAAGACATTATTGCTTTCTTCTTACAAGGCATCAAAGGAATGTATGATTTGGCGGTTGAAGGTGTCACAGAACTCATTGATAAAATTTGTACTACTATCACAAATATTGATTGGTTTGAACTTGGTTCAAACATTCTTGACGGGATTGTCAATGGGCTTTCGAACATAGGAAATAAAATTTCTGAATGGGGTGAGGGCTTTATTGGCGGTATTGCGGACTTTTTCGGGATTCATTCGCCTTCAAGGCTCATGCGTGACGAAATCGGGCGGTATCTGGGACTTGGCATTCAGGAAGGGCTTGCAAGCAGTCTGCCGGATATGGGACGGATTTCAAGTGAAATTTCGGACGGTTTCAAGCCTGAATTTGATTTTCCTCAAATTGATTTTGAGAAAATTTCGGCTCAAATGCGTTTTGCTTCGGATTCTGTGGGCGTGTCAGCTATGCCGATGATGGCAACAAACAATTATTATTATAACAGTATTCAAAGCACAAATGCTCCCATGTCTCAGCAGGGGGATTTGATTATTCCGGTCTCCATTGGCGGACAGGAAATTGAAACGTTCGTATTTTCGGCAATTCAGCTGGAAAATATGAGAAGCGGGGGTGCTTTTTTGTGAGAAATGTAGCGATTTATACGGCGGACAACACGCTAGTTGGAAATCAATTCAGGCAATTGAATGACGTGAAACTGCATTCCGCTCCTGTCATGAAATCCTACACCATGGCGGACGGTTCACCGTGCATTTATACCGCCATCAATGCCAAAATTACGACAGAAATCGTTCTCGAATGCAGTCAGGCAGATGCAAGAAGACTTTCCAGTTATGCAAGTTCTGCGGAATTTTCTTTCACGGGATTAAATATTATTTCCAATTCTAACTTTTCCGACACTGTTCACTGCTATCTGATGGGTGAAATTTCTACGGAGCTGATTTCTGAAAATCTTGACATTTGTCAGGTGAAAATGGGGGTGCAAATTGTTGGTTTTGAATGAAATTATCACTGGAACACTTAAAAAGTACAATTACAATTCCAAAACGTGGGTGCAGGTCATGGAGCTGAACAATTCCAATGTCGACCGTGCGGATTCTCAAAGACAATGCACGAATGACGACTGTTTCCAGATTGGGGGCTGTTTTTCCGCTACCATGAACATTACACTCAAAATACCGCCCCCCCTTTCGGTTTTTCAGGTGAGAGGGTGCAAAATTACGCTTGTTTCCTCTCTCGCTGGTGCAATCGGGGTGTTTTTCGTCACCAATGCAAGCAGGCGGGGGCGCATTTTTACGCTCGTTTGTCATGATTCTGTGGCTTGGACGGAAACCAGTTCTTACAGGGATACCAGCAACAGCAACAATGCCATTCATAACGTGCTTGCTTCCTATAACGGCAGGCTTTCCAATACGGCGCAAGGCTGGATGAATGAACTGTTTTTAACACGATTCACAAATCTTTATATCGGCTGTGCAACCGGAATTACTAATTTGCTCACGTGGGAATATTTTAATACTTCACAAAATATTTTTGATGTTTGCAACTCTGAAATTCAATTCGGAATTGATGCTGATTCTGGAAGCGGTGACACAGACTGCCCACGGGATTTTTACAAGTATCTGGCAGAAGTTTCTTTCGGTTTTGTGTATGCTACTCCTGAAACTGGAAATTTGACATTAGGTCAATTTGCTGAATCTCGGTGGGGTGTCGCTGAAATTCAGGCAAATGAAATTGAACGGGATTCTGACGACTTTGCTGATTACAACTGCTATATGCGGACTGTCACCGCCTACGGAACGGATGCAGGCGGTAACAAGGAAGGCTTCAGCTGGGCAATTACTCCACAGGATTTTAGTACCGCTAGTATGTTTGATATTGTGGTCGAAAATAACCCATTTTTAGACGGCTCTTATCAAAATGAGCTTGCTAAAGGAAACAGCGGATATGACTTTTTGGGCGTGATTGCGACGAATTTCTATCAGGCTTTTCACCGTCCGGCAGAGATTGTCCAACAAGGTTATGGTTTTCTGGTGAGTCCGTTCAAATGTACCGTCCACGGACAACATACGTTTCATCTGGGGCAGAAAGTCTTGATTCACTATGTGGATTATGATGGAACTATCAAAAATCATGATAGTATTATCACGAAAATTTGCTGGTCGCTCTATGGCGGTCAAACAATTATGTGTTGCGGTGGGGATTCCCGAACGCTTTCGCAGACTCTCCAGAATTCGAAAGGCGACAAGGTTCGGAAAGATGTGCAAAACCATTGCGATGCTATCAAACGGCGGACGGTCGGGCTTTCTCAGGCGGAATATGATGCGTTGGAGAATCCGGATGAGCATACTTTGTACTGCATTATTTGATGAGGTGAGAAAATGGCGGTTTTTAGTGTATCAACGATGGAAGAACTGATTGAGCTGAGCGGAATTGCTTCGGGGGACGTTATCACACTGACGGCGGATATTGATGCAGTGGCGCAGGGGTATGACGATTTTGTTACATTGTCAACAAGTTATGATGTGAATTTGAACGGACACACGCTAAGCAATGTGTTTCTTTCGGGAGCTGGAATTTTCAGCAAAACAATCAGCAACGGGACTTTGACTAATATCTATGTTGACGGTTCTCCACCTTTATATCTGGAAGAAGTGGTTGCTTCTGTTTTTGCAACTGGTACAGTGGTGCTAAATCTGACTAAAAGCGCAGTTGATGTGACATTGCTTCCGACAACAAGACTTTCCGGACTTGGAAGTCTTACGAACAGGCTTTCTAATGCAGTTATCAGGAATGCTTTTATAAGACCTTCAGGCTCGGCTTCCAATTTTGTTATCGGAACTTCGAATAATCGATTTTTTGCAGTCGTTTTTGACGGATGCACATTTACACCATACGGGACAAACACATCATTTACAGTTTCCATGCCAGGTGACCACAGTTACTGTGATTTGCATAACTGCACGCTCAACGGAGATGTCGTCAGTCTGTCTTCCAGCACGTCAACCAATCTGTTCGGCGGTGGCTTTACACAGGGGACAAGCGGAATTCTTGTAACAGAAGCTCAACTCCAGAACAGGGAATATCTGGAAGAAATCGGGTTCTTGCCATGAGTACAGCCAAAAGAAAAACTTTCGGGTTCGCTCCGCTGGGTGAAAGTGGTTTCAGCTGTCCTATCAGCGGTTCTGACCCGTACCCTGAGCATTCGACAACTTCAGATTACATTGCACAGCATACGAGGGAAGACGGACAATGGACTGGAAACTGCCTGAATGTGACAGACAATGCAGACTATCAGATTTGTTTCGGCACGGATTATCCCGAACCTTGCGAACTTATTATTTCTCTGGGACAGGACAGCGGAAACAGCGAGACACTTCGTCTCGGACGGTACGGGGTTGAGGAAAAATTAACAGAAGTCAGTGATACTACGTCCATGATGAAGTACCCTTACATTTCAAGCGGTACTTACACACTGAGAAAGACAGAGGAAAATCTGAACGGAGCAGTGTCACTTTCGTGGACGAACAGCAGAAGAGTCCGTGCTTCTATCAATGCGAATTCGTTTACTTCCGGTCAGGGAGACCCCATTTTTTACTGGTCGTCTTTTGACTGCGTTTTGCTGATTCCTGCAATTCCGTTTGATATTGACGGCAATTTCTACGGTTTTCCACGGTATACAGGGAAAAATGTTGCTCCGGAATATGACGGCGGATTCTGGACAATGGACGGAAATTTCTACGGTTTTCCACATGTCAAGAATTCAGGTGTTGCTCCGGAATATGACGGTGGATTCTGGACGATGGACGGGAATTTCTATGGTTTTCCGTACATCAAAAATTCTGGGGTTGCGCCACCTTATCAGAGAGGTTTTTCCGACTTGTATCTTGG
>DGHF01000082.1 GCA_002392545.1 Ruminococcus sp. UBA3855 | reverse complement strand
ACCCCATATGCAAGTCGGGTTTTTATTCTTAAAAGATACTAAACAGGTTCTAATATTACAGTTGTAAAACATCAGATTTCCACTAAAAAGCAAAATATGTATCGATATTTATCCATGAAGTTTCCAACTATAAAGCACATATGAAAGTAAAAGCCAAAGTTTGTAAGGTAAATAAAATCAGCTTTTTCAATTTTACAACTGTAATACTAAGATAAGGAACGGTAAACATATAAGTTGATACTATTTTCTTCAAAAGGATATAAATTTTCAGATTTCTATAATTAAAAGTGTCAAATTATATATTTCAGAATCCTAACTCAATGTTTTCCTCAAATATCCGCAAAATCTGAAGAGACTCCTGATATTCGGGTGTTTCAATATCATCTGCTTGCATGGTAGCAAGCACATCGCCATCAAGCATATATGAGGCAGTATTAGTAATATCCAGCATTCGTTGCTTAATCTGTCCGCTGAGGGAATTCTTGTACATTATCATAAGTACGATATTGGTAACGGTGTGTGTCACCACCAGCAGGGCAAGAGCAAGTAAAAAATTTCGCTTGCTCATTTTGATTCTTGTATCGTGACGGCTCATAACATGATGTTCCATAACATAACCACCTCACTAAGTATTGATAAAAAAATAGAGAAATACACAAATTCTCTTATAATAATTATATAAATTGATGGAAACTTTGTCAGTCACTTATGGATAAATTTTCCGCGCAAAAGTGTTAAATTTCGTCAGTTTTGCTATAAAAATATATATATTCGGTAAAAAAATATCGTAATAGCAGATACATCTTCGGAAGCAATTCGCCATACACAGAAGGAAGAGTATTTTAAAGCCTAGCACGAAAAACACTGTTGTTATGCATAAAATATACACAAAGTAATTGTATGATTTTCACGAAATTGAACGATTCAAAACTGGAAAAGCTTGACGAAATGGCAAGTTTGTGCTATAATGAATAAGAGAATATCATTCGGAACATGAAATGAGGGAGGCGAGAAAATGACGAATACGATTAGTAAAAAGATAGGAGCATTGTGTTGCGGTGTTGCTGTGGCGTTGTGGTTCACGGCAGGAGTATTGGCACATGATGCATGGGCAGAGGAAACGACAGGAACGTTGTCAATCCACTGCGTAAAAGATGACAGAATTTTAGACGGAATGCACTGGAGAATTTACAAGGTAGGCGAGCGTGATGCAGGAGAATTCAAGTTCACAGATGATTTTGCAAACTACCATGTAACATTTGGAGAAGTTGACGAAAACGCAAATACATGGGATGCAGAAGTTGTGGCGAACGTGGCGGAAACGCTCAGGAACTATGCAGATGTTGACGAGTTGCCGTTCATTGATGAAGGCTGGACAAATGAGAACGGAATTTTGAAATTCACGGGGTTAGAAAATGGGCTGTACCTTGTCTGCGGAGACGAATACGAGCAGGGCGCATACAAATACGACCCCAGCGCACTTTTCTTTGAGATGGACAGCAAGGAAGAAGCGAATCTGAATGCATTTCCGAAGGTTGAAACGAAGACGGGGAATGCGGTGTCTGGTGGAGAAAGTGCAACCTATACTGTGAAAAAAATCTGGATGAACGACGAAAATCAGCTTTGGAATCGGGCTGTTTCAATAACCGTTGCCATTTACAAGGACAATAAATATTATGAACAGAAGGTTCTCAGCCAAGAAAATGACTGGCAGTATTCGTGGGTAGGCGATGCCCAAGCGAAATGGATTGTGATTGAAAGGGAAGTACCAAGTGGCTATTCTGTTGTTGTGAAGAAGAACGAAAAAAATTATCTGATTGTCAACACCCATGATGACATTTTCAGCGGTAACAACAACGAAACCAGAATTAGCACCACAACGACCCCCATGGGTGGATATGAACAGCAGACCGGAACAAGCGAAATAAACGGAAGTCAGACTGCCACCGCAACAACCGCAGTGACAGGCGGTCATGAAACAGCGACTGTAACCCAGACCACCTTTAACGTCACACAACAGTTTTCGACAGCTGAAACAACCGCTGTTTCCGGAACAGCTACAACAGGAAGTATTTCCACGACCCAGACACAGGCAGGCGGTCAGACAACAGCATTAAGAACCTCTGACAGAACCGTGGAAACCGTCAGAAAAACCGTTCAGACCACGTCCGCCCGAACCATCACCGGAGGCGGAAATGGTGGAAATAACGGCGGAAGTGGTGGCAACAGTGGCGGAGGTAGCGGAAAACTTCCGCAGACAGGACAACTCTGGTTTCCTGTGCCGTTTCTTTCCGTGGGTGGAATGTTCTTTATGGGAATGGGTCTCCACCTGAGAAAGAAGGAAAACGAATGAAAAACCTTAGTACGGTTTGCATTTTAACAGGGATAGCGTTGCTTCTGGCTGCGCTGTCTCTTGTTTTGTATAATGTCCACGAAGATGAACAAAGCGGAGAACAGGCACAGGAAATTCTTTCCGTTCTTCACAGGGATATGGATGAAATTCAGGCATTGCCCCAGCCCACAGAAGAAACAGATTATTTGAAAGAATATTTTCCTGAGTACGTCGAGGAGACAGAAGAAGCTCTGGAGGAAATCGCCATCAGACTGGATGGTTCGGAATACATCGGCGTTATTAAAATCTCAGATATTGGAATAGAACTGCCTGTTATGAGTGAATGGAGTTATCCGAATCTGAAAATTGCACCCTGTCGGTATCGTGGGAGTTTTCAGACAGGGGATTTGATAATTGCAGGGCATAATTACCGCTCACATTTCGGGAAAATTGGCGATTTATCCAGCGGTTCCGAGATTATTTTCACAGATGTGACCGGAAACGAGCATCATTATTATGTCATGAACATTGAGCAGATAGCAGGGACAGCCGTTGAAAAAATGGAATTTGGCTCAGGGGAAGAATGGGATTTGACACTGTTCACATGTACACTGGACGGCAGAAGCCGAGTAACAGTTCGGGCATTGGAGGTGCAAAATGAGGAATAAAATTATCATCATGGGAATTATACCGATGATTTTTCTGATGGGATGCAATCAGGTTTCAGAACAGCAGGCATCACCTTTGAGGGGAATTGCATGGTTCACGGACATGGAGACAGTAAAAAATGCGCTGTCAGATATGGAGCTGTTACAGGAGCGAGAATCCGGAGAAGGCGAACAGAAGCAATATTTATTGGATTATTCCGGAGCGGTATTATTTGAAACAGATTGTGACCTGACAGTCTGTTGTACGAATCAGGGGTTTGCAGGTCTGAACTATCACGATATTGAAAAAAAACAGACCTATCGCCAATGGATGACGAAACTGGAAGATATTTATGGACTCCCGACAGAAAAGGGGAGCGGAATGGCTTCATGGTATCAGAACCCAGTCGGAAAAGACACCGCCATGTACTTGTTCAATTTGGAAGAGGGGATACAGATTTCATTTTATGCCGTGAGTGCCTCTCCTGACAAATCCTATGACAATCACGAAGAACGGACACAGCAAGCTGTTTTTGTTCCCACACCGGAACTGCGTACACCAGTAATTCCCGCAGAAGATACACCCTTGATGGAAGATGATATTCCGAATTTCATCACGACGGAAACGACAGACCAAACATTGTCACAGTCTGGAGGTTTACAGGAAAACGAAAATATTCCTGTAGAATCAGTGACAATGGAAAACCCAAACGGCGAAAATGAGGAGATTTCAGAAAATGAACAGTCTGAAACGGAAAACGAACTTTCTGAAAATGACCCCATTCCCGAAAATGAGACACGTTCCACTGCTGTCACCACCTCGAAAAACAGCCGTCAGAACGTGACCACGACCACGGCGACAGTCGTCACGACAGCCAAACAGGAAGAACCTGAAGAAGAAAAGAAAACCGAAGCTGTCATTCCCAAAACAGCTCCTCCAGTAGAAGAAACCGTTCATCCAGCACAAAGTTTCCTTTTGAATGGTCTGCAATTTTACGGAGGAATCGACACGGAACGGCGAAAAATGCAGACATATACCCAACTATATGAATATCAGACGGATGAACCCAATCAGCCGTGGCAGTTGATTATGGAATATGAAAATGTGCCCTATCTGAACAAGAAATGTGATGCAGTACTATGCTTTACAAGTTTAGGTTTAGTCGGAATCAATTATTTTGACAGCAACAGCGGAAACTATGCATTTTGGGTAAATTCCATGACAGAAATTTATGGAAGTCCTGACGATTCAGAATCAGATTACACCGCATGGACAGCGAACCCCGTCGGCAACGGAACAGCAATTTATGTATTCGCCTTAGAAGACGGCATACAGGTTTCATTTTTCGCAGACGATACCGGCTCGGCATTGTCCTGAAAATTGCATATCAATCAAAAAGACAGCCCCCGAAATCGGGAGCTGTCTTTTTTTGAATGTATTCATTTCCAACAAATGAGGGGTGAAAAGAAGATTACTTTTTGAGGGACTGTTTCAGCAAAGCCAAATCAATGACATTGACTTTTCCGTCACCATTCAAGTCAGCATTGTTAAACTGTTCCTGAGTGAAGGAAGATTTCTTGCTGATATAGCTCTGGAGAGCGGAAATATCCTGAACATTGAGAGAACCATCCTTGACAATATCGCCCTTTGTGGGAGCAGTTGCAGTGGTGGTAGTGGTTGCAGTAGTTGTGGTAGTAGTCGCCTTAGTGGTAGGCTGAGCGGTGGTTGTAGTAGCCTTAGTAGTAGTGGTAGCTTTGGTAGTAGTCGGCTGAATGGTGGTAGTAGCCTTTGTTGTGGTGGTTGCTTTGGTGGTGGTAGTAGTAGCGACAGTGGTTGTTTCGGAAGTGATATTCCATTTCTGACAATTATTTCCATTTGCTTCCCACTGCTGAACATTTGCGCCGTTGTCTGCGCTTGCGTTGGCAACTTCGACAAGACCCTTGTCAGAAGATGCATGAGTCAGAATTCCATAACTGCCGTCAAGATTTTTGGTGAAGCGGAATAACATCGCACTATCCTTGCTGGAAAATGTCACAATATCAATATTACTGCCGTTTGCACTGCCTTCAGCCTTCAACACATAGGTCTGGTCTTGGAGGGAACGGATGTAATAATAATTGCCTGAGCCGAATGCTTTCAGTACCCATTTCTGACAATCGTAGCCATTGGAAACCCACTGCTGAACATTGGAATTATCAGCCATTGTACCGTTGACAATATCCATAGAAAGACCGCTGTTGACATTGGTAAAGCCATAAACAAGGCTTGTATTCATTTCGATTCCGGGGTCGGGAACGGATTCAAGCACCCAATCCTGACAATTTGCGCCGTTAATCGTCCACTGCTGAGCATTTGCGCCATAATCTGCGCTTCCGTTGGTGATTTCGAGGGCGGACTTGTCGCTGGAAATCTTGGTACGGATTTTGTAAGAGCCGTCAGAATTTTTGGTCAGCATAAATTTCTGATTGTCTGCGCCCTTGTACTGGTAGATAGCAATATTTGTGCCGTCAGCAGTTTTCTTTCCGTCAATATCGAGTACATATGTACCGCCGTCGCCGACACAGGAAGCAATATAGTAATAGCCGTCGCCTGCGCTGTAAAGTTTCCATGTATTCCATACACCGGAATTATTAGTGCCTTCGCCGTTTGCGCCCCACTGCTGTACATTGGTGCTGTTGGCAGCGACATTTCCGGCAACTTCCAGATAAAGACCGCTGTTGACATTTTTAATCATGAAAACTGAACCTTCGGCAAATGTTGCGGGGGTGTAAGTATCTGTGGAGGGAGTGTCAGTTCCAGTTCCGGAGGATGAGCCACCGCCTTTAGTGTTAGGAATGGAGGGGCTGGAATTTTGAGAAACGCCGGAGCTGAAATGATAGCCGATACTCTTGTAAGTACTGCTGGAGGTTGTTTCAGCGAATCCGCCAAAGTTCGGAGAACCGTCGGAATTTCTGCATTTTGCGTGGAAATCAGTTCCAATTCCGGCAATTGTCAGAGTGGTGAAATCAGAATCAGAGGGGCTTGCTTTCGTGCCTTCCTTGA
>DGHF01000096.1 GCA_002392545.1 Ruminococcus sp. UBA3855 | reverse complement strand
ATTTGGCAGAAGTCCGAGACTGGGAAAGTTGATGGCATTTCCGGCTATGTCGATTTGAATGAGTGCTATCAGGATTTTCCGGCTATCATCAAGGGTGCTGGGCTGAATGGGTTTCCAAAGCCGGAAACGATTCATCTTGATGAGATTACTGCTGTCGGCTCTGGGATGGTTACGCTCAACGGCAAAAACTACGCTGTCACGCTCACAGCCTTGGATTGACCATTTCCCATGGGGGGATTGATTATCTCTAAAATCAAATCTCGGAAAGACCGGGGGCAGGGCAAATACTGAACAATGCGAAATCAAACGGGGTAATAGCCACGTTATTTTTATCGGAATATCAATGAAAAATCCGGCAGTGCTTTGATTTCTGCCGGATTTTTCTATTGATTTTCAATTTTCAGGCGGCAACCAACAGCCATCCATGAGTAAATACAATATGTTTTTCTTTTTTGTGTTGGGTTAAAGGTACAGAGGAATTCATGCAGGTGAAGAAAAAATCCATCCGTAAAAATTGTCTGCTTGATATTGAACGGACTTCCATTCTGGCAGATATGGAACAGCATGGAATCTGGTATATGCCCCTGAAAGGCAGTATCCTGAAACGGGCATGAGAGAAATGGCGGATAATGATATTCTGTATGATGGGAAAAAACGTAATGAAATGAAAGAAATCATGTCGAATCATGACTATGAATCAATACATGTCGGAAAAAAAGCAGGAGCTATATATCCAGAACATTGAAAGCGATGAAAAGTTATGATAAAAAGAACTGATAAGATAGCAGACAAAGTTATAGAAGTCAATTTTGTTTGTTAAAGTATAATAGATACACTCCAGCTTCACACTCTCTTTATCAAAAATTAGCAATTTCTCCCCCGCCTCTTAGGCGGGGGGGATGTCACCTTCTCTGTTTATCATTATATTTCTTCGAGGTAAATGTGTCAAGTTTTATTATACCGCATCATTATTTCCTTGACAGCAAAATCACGCATTCAGAGGCAGAAGTTGCCGGAAACAGGTCAACAGGGCTTACTTGCTGAACGGAATAGCCATAATCCGAAAAAAGTTTGCAGTCTCTTGAAGCGGTTGCCGGATTGCAGGAAATCATCACGATTCTTGTCGGGGACATTTCCGAAACGGCTTGAATGGTGAGATTATCACACCCTTTTCGGGGAGGGTCTAAAATAATCACATCCGGAACGAGGTTCTGTTTTTTAAGGGATTCTGCGATTGTTCCGGCATCACCGCAGAAAAATTCAGCGTTGGCGATGTGGTTGGTTTCAGCGTTCCGCCATGCATTTTCGATAGCAGAAGGAACAACTTCTACGCCTATCAATTTTTTCACAGAATCCGCCATAGAAAGTCCGATTGAACCAGTCCCACAGTACAAGTCAAGCAGAGTTTCCGTGCCCGACAACTGAGCATATTTTTTTGCAATCATGTACATTTTTTCAGCTTGTTTGGTATTCACCTGATAAAATGACTGCGGAGAAATGGCAATTCTGCAATTGCACATAGTATCCGTGATGTGATTCTGACCCATCAGCACGGAAACGCTTTTTCCCATAATGACATTGGTCTTGTCCGGATTGATGGATTCTGACACGCTGACGATTTGAGGAAATTTCTGCAAAAGTTCAGGAATGTGCTTTTGCAATTTTTTCCGGATGGAAATTCTCGAAATCAAGCAAAGCATAATTTCACCGGAATGAAAGCCCCTCCTGAGATAGATGTGTCTGAGTTCACCGGAGTGATTTTTCTCATCATAAGCGATAATTCCGCAGGATTCCAGCCAAGGAAGCAGAAATTCCAGCATTTGGGTAAAGATTTCCGGCTGTAACCTGCATTTTGTGAAAGGAATCACTCTGTGGCTATGTCTTGCATAGAATCCGCACACAAGATGACCGTTGACTTCTGCAACAGGATATTGAGCTTTATTGCGGTATCCGTCACGTTCTTCACATGCCAGAATGGGCGCAAATTCCGGATGCAGACCGCCGATTCGTTCAAACACATCATGCACGAATTGTTCTTTATAATGCAATTCTTCCTGATAATTGACGTGCCGGAATGTACAACCGCCACACTGACGGAATACCGAACAATCCGGCTCACAGCGTTCCGGAGAGCCGTCAAGCAGTTCCTCAATAATTCCGAAAGCATAGCTTTTCAATACTTTCACAATCCGGACTTTGAGTTTATCGCCGATTGCAGTCATAGGCACAAAGACCGCCATTCCGTCAATCCGGCAGACTCCCGAACCTTCGGCAGTCATTCCGGTGATTTCAGTTTCATAAATTTCATTCTTTGTCATAATCAAATTCCTTTACGCTGTTGATATTAAAGTTTCTCCAATTCTTCTTCAATCTGAATTTTTTTCTGCATCAGCTGTTCAAAACGGCTGATATATTCGAAAGGAAATTTATAATTCATAACCCTGTGAATATCGCCGTCCCTGTCAATAATTTTAGTAGATGCACCGCACCCAGCCCCTAGAATGGTCTGTGTTTCGTCCATAATGAGGATATTATAAAGATTTTCTTTTCCAGCTTTTGCATAGCCCACATTTTCAAGGTTGCCGATAGTATTTTTTTGACGGTACAAATAATACGGCATCCATCCGCCATGTGGGAGCAGATTAGCGGACAGCTCCGCCATTTTTTCGACTTCTGAAATCTGTGTCCGGATTTCGTCAGAGTGGTATAAATCCGCAGAGCGTTTGACTGTTAAGGTGTGTACAGTGATACTTTCCGGATTCAGATTCATGACTTTGTGGAGGGTGTCAGAAAAGCCCTCGAAAGTATCCGTAGAAAGTCCGGCGATTAAATCCATATTGATATTATCGAAACCCATTTCCCTAGCCAGTGCAAAGGCATCCAGAACCTGCTGAGCGGTGTGTCGTCTGCCGATTGCCTGCAATACAGAATCCTGCAAAGTCTGCGGATTGACAGAAATTCTGTCCGCTTTTCTGTCATGGATGACCTGCAATTTTTCTTTTGTGATAGTGTCTGCCCGACCGGCCTCGACGGTGTATTCTCTTGCATGACCAAGGTCAATATGTTCAGAAATGGTCTGCATGATGGTGTCAAGCTGTTCCGCCGTGACAGAAGTCGGAGTTCCCCCACCGATATAAACCGACTGCACCAACAAATGATATTTTTCAATTATCCTGCCGAAGATGGCGATTTCCTGACAGAGTTTGTCAACGTATTCAGGAATGAGCTGATATGCCGAATCCATCGAATGCGACACGAACGAACAATAATTACATCTTGTCGGACAAAAGGGAATTGAAATATATAGCCCGATTTCCTGCGGAGAATGTGGAAGAATATCTTTTTGTATCAATGCCGTTTCCAGAGCGAGCTTCATTTTTTTGTCAGAAATGCGGTATTGATGCTGTAATGTCTGGAAAGCCTGTTCAGGGGTCAGACCATTGTCAAAAGCCTGTATGACCTTTCTCACAGGGCGGATACCTGTCAGCAGACCCCACGGCGGTGTATATCCGGTTAAATCCTGCAATCCTTCATACAGCAACGAACACAGGGCAAATTCAAGCTGATTTTTTGCAGCAGCTCCTGAAATGGATTTTGATTCTTTCCAGAATTTTCCATGCAGATGAATTTCAACATTGACGACAGTATCATTTTCATGAATGATTTCTGTCAGAATAGTATTTTCGATATTTGGGGGAATTTCGCCGTTTTCGCAGAGAATGAAACGAACAGACGGAATAAATATTTTTGCCGTTGCCTGCACTTCATATCCGAATGAATGCCCTTTGAAAATCAATGCATACTGTTCCATCATAACCCCCTGAAATAGGGATTATTTTTTTGTTCCCTTGCCAAAGTGGTAGATTCAAAATGTCCGCAGTAAACCTTGTAATCTTCAGGGATGGTTTTCAATTTCCGGAGTGACTGCATCATATCTTGAGAATTTCCGCCCAAGTCCGTCCGTCCGACGCCATTTCGGAAAAGGGTATCCCCAGAAAACAAACAATCCTCACAGAAATAGCAGACACTCCCCGAAGTGTGCCCTTTGGTGAGCATGACACGGAATTCCAGATTTCCGGCTTTAATGGTGTCGCCGTCCTGAATGGTCTGGTATTCCGTCACAGGAATATAATCAGCCGTTGTGAGTTGCCAAGCAAGGTTAGCTTGTTCGCTGGTAAGCATAACAGCATCATTTTCATGAACATAGACCGGACAGTTGTATATTTTCCGGATTTTCTCAACGCCTGCCACATGGTCATAATGTCCATGGGTCAATAAAATGGCTTTCGGAGTTAAATCCAGTTCAGTCAATTTTTTCTGTAACTTCAACGCACCGTTTCCGATATCGACAAGCACACAACCGCCGTCACCACATTCAATGATATGACAATTTGTTGCAAGTTCTCCCAGCGTAATCGTATAAACTTTCATAGATTAAGATTCTCCTTTACAAAAAAGACACAAAAAGCTCCAAACGGACACTTTTCATTTTCCAGAAGTAGGGGAGCTGTATTACAACAGCTCCGCAATGGTAATATTTAATTCTCTGTCGTAAATTTCCACCGGAATGGGGGTATCGAAAGTATAAACATAAAGATTGCAAAAAATTCCTCAGCAGTATATCTTTTTTCAGCAGGTAAATCCATAAAAAAAACACCTCTCTTATTTTTTGTTCAAATTTGTCATACTTTTCAGTCCGATTGCCAGAGTGCTGGCATTATGCAGGAATGCGGAAGTTGTCGGGGGGAGTATTCCCAGAATTCCGAGCAATATCAGACTTGCATTGAATCCCATGATAGTGCGGTAGTTCCAATTGATACGCTTCATCAGGGCATTGCTTAACAGTTTCAATTGCAGCAGTGCTTCCAAGCTGTCAGCCGAAATGGTAATATCAGCGATTTCTCTGGCGATTGGTGCGCCGGAGCTGATAGCAATTCCAACATCCGCCTCACTCAATGCCGGAGAGTCGTTCACGCCGTCGCCAATCATCATGACAGTGTGTCCAGTTTCTTTCTGACTGCGGACGAATTCAGCTTTATCTTCGGGGAGGACTTCGGCACAGTAGGAATCAACGCCGACCTGTTCAGCGATTGCCTTAGCCGTTCTTTCATTGTCTCCAGTCATCATCACGATATTGGAAAGACCACATTTATGGAGTTTTTCAATGACTTCGTGAGCCTCTTCTCTCAGTGGGTCATGAATGCAGATAACAGCAGAAACCTTTCCGCCGATAGCAAGGTAAAGATGGGAATATTGTTTCGGGAGATGGCGGAAAATCCGCTCATCCGGAATCTGGCATTTTTCATCCTCAATGACAAAATGATAACTGCCAATCACGACTTTTTCCCCGTCCACAGAGCTGGAAATTCCATGTGCAACGACATATTCGACTTTAGAATGTCGTTCTTCGTGAATCAGTCCCCTGTCAAAGGCTTCCTTGACAACAGCATTGGCAATGGAATGGGGATAATGTTCTTCCAGACAAGCCGACAGGCGGAGCATTTCATTTTCATCATTTCCGCCGAACGTGATAATTTCAGCGACTTTTGGGGTGGCATGGGTGAGCGTTCCGGTTTTATCGAATACGATGGTATCCGCCTCTGCAACAGTTTCAAGAAAGCGACCGCCCTTGACAGTAATTCCGTACTGACTGCATTCACGCATTGCCGAAAGCACAGAGACAGGCATTGCCAATTTTAACGCACACGAAAAATCAACCATTAGAACAGATACAGCCTTTGTGATGTTTCGGGTGAGTAACCATGTGACGAGTGTCGTTCCCAAACTCCAAGGTACAAGGCTGTCAGCAAGATGAAAAGCCTTGTCTTCTGCATTGGATTTGAGCTTTTCGGAATCCTCAATCATTTTCACGATTCTGTCATAGCGACCAGTTCCCGCACTCTGTTCCACACAGACGACGCATTCCCCATCCTCTACGACCGTACCGGCATACACATAACTGCCTTCTTTTTTGTGGACAGGCACAGATTCTCCGGTCATACTTGCCTGATTGACCATAGCATCACCGGAAACGATTTTTCCATCAAGAGCAATCATATTTCCGGTGCGGATAATAATATTATCCCCCTTTTTCACTCTGTCAACCGGAACAAGGACTTCCTGACCATTCACGACCATCCAGACTTTTTCAATTCCGAGAGACATTGCTTTCGCCAAATCGCCGACAGATTTTTTATGTGTCCATTCCTCCAGAATTTCGCCGATATTCAGCAGGAACATGACAGAAGAGGCAGTTTCGGTGTCTCCTCTGAGCATAGAAACTGTGATAGCCGTCGCATCCAGTACAGCAACTTCCATTCTCCCATGTAACAGCGATTTCAGCCCCTCCCAGAAATATCCGAGGGCTTTCCACAAAATAAATACAAACCGGATTTTCGCCGGAAGAAAGAGTTTCCCGAAAAATCTCCGGACAGCCGACCATACTAATTTTTCCTCATATTCCCGATTGAGTTCACGACCGGAATTTTCCGCAATTTCCGCAATGGCATAGGAAAAATGAGAAATCATGCGGATGATTTCGCTCCGTCGACAAGTATAGGTTAAAATCATATCACAAGTTCTGTCAAACACCTGTACTCTGGTGATTCCGTCCTGCATGGAAAACCAGTTTTCCAGTTGGTCAGCCTGAGAAAGGGACATATGTTTCTGCATGACATGAACTCTGATTCTTCCTTTGGATTCATGTAAAATCTGACATTTCATAAACTATCTCCTCTCTGATAACACAAAGACCGCATAAAAGCGGTCAATGTGGAAACATTCGGTTGTTGTTACGGGTTATTCTTCGGTATCGTTAGAATCTTCGGGAGTTTCTTCATCGGGTTCTTCTGCTTCTTCAGGAGCGGAAGCATCTTCTTCCTCAGCATCTCCCCACGCATCAGCAATGATTTCATCTTCCTCTTCTGCTGCACGAGCCTCGTTAATTTCCTTTGCATCAGCGAGAATATCACTGCATTCCTCACGGACATTTGTTACAGTTTCCATGACGCAGTCTTTTGCACGGAGTACCGCAGCAGTTGCCTCAGTGTAAACCTTTTTAGCGTCCTTGCTTGTCAGAATCTTGATACCAGCAGTACCGAACAGAACACCACCTGCAAAAATTCCGAGTCTTACCATATTGAACATAAAATCACCTCATCAGTTTATTGTTTGTTTTTGTTTACGTATCGGGAAAACTCCCTGTTATCATTGTATCATATAATTGAAAATTTGTCAACTCCATTCAGCCAAATTTCAACAAAATTTCATCTTATTTTCGGATTGCTTTCATTTCCTTTTTTCGCTCATACATTTTTTGGTCAGCACGTTTAAAGACATCATCTGCACAGCTGTCAGTTTCTGCATCAAACAGCGCATACCCGAACGCAGCGGATATTTTTTCCCATGGCTGTAAAGACGTATCCGCCCCGAATGTTGCAATGCACTGATTAAATCTTTGTTCAAGGCATTTGATTTTATTGTAATCGTGATTTTTCAGAATGACAGCGAACTCATCACCACCGATACGAAACACCGGAGAATGAATAAACACTTCACAAATTAACTGACTTAATGCAATAATGGCTGAATTTCCGCATTCATGACCATAAGTATCATTGATACGCTTCAAAAAATTCAGGTCAATCATTGCAATGCCGAACGAACACAAGCCCTTTTGAATTTCTTCATCCAGCCGGATAATTTCTTTATCATAAGCCAGTCGGTTGCGGATACCAGTTAAAGAATCCATGTGAGCTAATTCGTGCATATCATCCGCCTGTTGCCTTGCAGAAGAAAGCTGTTGTTTTGTCTTGGTGAGGCTTTCAATATAACTGTCAATGTCATTTTCCATCTGCATCATGGATTTGAGAAGAATTTCTAATTCGTCGCCTGTATGAATATTGAGGGAGCTGAATTCATGATGAGGAATGCCGGATTGTTTCTGACCGTATTGTTTGGCAGTTTCGGAAAGCATGTTGATGGGCTTGACAATGCTTTGATTCACGCAGACAATCGCAATCATGCAAATGATAAACGTCAGAATCAACAGCACCCCAGCCAATGCCAGCAAGAACCGGTTTTCTTTTGCAAGCACCTCCGACATACTGAGGTCAACCATGGACAGACAAACAATTTCGCCACTGCTGTTGTAAATGGGTGCTCCGGCTGTTGCCATATATCCATATTCCTCCGTATGGGAGATAAAAGCAGGAAGCCCCTTTTCGGGGGTATTGATATATTGTATGCTTTCTTCTTCCAAAAAGTCAAAGCAACCAGCAGGGACAAGTTCATCACCATATGCACCATCAACAATATACACAGCGGTTTTGTCTTCCGGTACGATGCATACTGTGTAAATGCAGTCCACCTCGCTCACGTCCTGAATTTTCCGCAGTTGTTCCTGAACAGCAATATAATCTTCGTCCTCCATCAGATGGGAATATTGTTCCACATAGGATTCAAAACGAGGGTCTTCGTATTGGGTATTATCTAATTTAATATCAGAATTCCGGTAAATTTCCATGACTTTTTCAGTAATTTCCTGAACACTGTCGCCGTCCAGCATAACCGCAGAAGTCCACGCCATAGAATCAGCCGTAATCATGTATTCTTTGTCCATCGTTTTTCGGTTCGCCATACCACTGACAAAAATACAAGTTCCGCTGAGAACGACTGCAATCAGGATTATCACAAGAACAATTTTTCTCCCTAACGATAATTTTATCATGAAAAATCACCTCAAGAAGCGGTCTTCATTTCAATGGGATATACTTGCATATCTAGACGTTTTTCGAATTCATCCAAGGGAAGAGGTTTGTCAAACAAAAAACCTTGTGCCAGTTCACAATGATTTTTGCGTAATACTTCCAATTGTGCAGGAGTTTCCACCCCCTCAACAATGCATTCCAGCCCCATTTCTTTCGCCATAGCCACCACGTACCGGAACATGATATTACGGACACTGTTTTCCTGTTCGCCATCCAAAGGCAGAAAACTGCGGTCAACTTTCAAGACATTCCACGGAATGACACGGATTAAATTCAAGGAAGAATACCCCATCCCGAAATCATCAACAGCAGTATAAATACTTTCCTCCTGCAATCCGCCGACGATTCTTTGCAGGTCTTTGAATTCCACATCTGTCGTTGTTTCAGTCAGTTCGATTTCAATATATTCATGGGGCACTTGATAACGGCTGATAATGTCAATGATAGTTTCCAGAAGTCTGGAATCCATCATATGTTTTCGGGAGAGATTCACAGAAACCCGAACGACTTTTCGCCCTTCGTCCAGCCATTTCCGGATGTGCTGGCATACCATTTCCAGCATGTAGAAATCAAGTTTGCAGATGTCAGTTGTTTGTTCCAGAACAGGGATAAATTCCATCGGCGGAACAAGTTTCCCCTTCCTGAACCAACGGCACAAAGCCTCTGCACCGCACAACTCACCTGTCATTGTATTCACTTTCGGCTGATAAAATACCTGAAATTCATGATTTTTGAGGGCTTTAGGGAATTGTTGTTGCACACGCATGGTTTTTTCTTTCGCAGATACCATTTTTTCGTTATAAAATACAATATTCCCCTGTTTTCCGTCCTGTGCAAGGCGACAGGCAGGAATAATTTTTTCCATAATGTCACCAGTGTGATTGAACTGATACCCCTCAGGAATGATGAAAACCCCTGCACACGATGAAATAGTCACGGTATTGCCGTCTTCATTGTAGGGAACAACAGCTTCCGTGAGGTAGTCCAGCAGTTCAGGAAGTAAGGACTGTTCACAGATTAAGATAAAGGAATCACCGCCAAGCCGTGAAAGAGTGCCTTTTGTTCCAATCATCTTTTCAATATGCCTGTAATGATTTCGGATGACCGTATCACCGGCACTGCGCCCAAGTTCCTGATTGATAAGCGAAAAATGACGAAGATTATAATTGACTGCCGACATTCCATTAAAGCTTTCCGGCTGTCCTTTCCATGAAAGGTAATTGTAGAAACTGCGGATATTCCTGTAACCAACATCATCAAAAAAAGCAAGTTCTTCGGCAATATCCTGTAAACGGTTACGGCTGATATAGGCAAGAGTTGTGCGCATGGTGAGGTCAACTCTGGAAAGTTCATCTTCTGTCAAAGGGGGTTCATCTTCCGCCATATAGACAGTCATAGTAGTAATGGACATAAGCCTTGTCAAGAAACGTACCGTATGGACTGGCTTGTCTTTTTTCTTCAGGTCATAGCTGACCATAGTTTCCCCTTTTCCGTTCTGTTCATCAATGGGACTGCGGTAAAAATGGGTAATTCCTTTTGAAAGGCGGAACATTGCCGAAATTTCACCAAGCAGGGACTCAATCAAAGGAACATCGGGTGGTTGATTGACATTTGCAGTTGCAGAAGCAAGCTGTTCATAAAGTTCATAAAAATGCATCATTCGTTCATCTTTGATATTCATATATATTTTCCTCACTTTCCTGTCAGCCACGTCTTTTTAAGTCGGTAACGGGTAATAATATCATTATAGCACAATTCTGAATATTTTTCAAGATGAAATTTGATAAAAATCACGAAAAATTTGTAAAATTTCTTTGAGAAAACCAATAATTTGGCAAAAGGCGATTTGCATGTAAAAATCTTCTGATACTCTTGACATTTCCGGAAAGATGTGCTATAATAAATGATAACTACCATAAGGAGGATTTTATGACACACCAGAATTCTGATGACACGGGTGTCCCGTGCGATAAATATCGAATAATTTCAGGGTACACAGGTGAGAAATTTGTTGTACCCTTTTTGTGTTGCAGTGAGGGGGGTATGTTATGGGTATCACCACTTCACTGATAATCATTGCCATTTGTATCATGCTGTCCATGTATTTTTCAGCGACAGAAACAGCATTCAATGCCGTGAGTCGCATCCGCCTGAAAAGCAAGGCAGAAGACGGCGACAAAAAAGCGGAATTGGTTCTGAAACTGCTTGATAAATATGATGAGATGCTGACAACAATTCTGATTGGCAATAACATTGTCAATATTGCCTGTACATCCATTGCAACATTGTTATTTGTGGAGCTGTTAAAAGACGAAAATCTTGGAGCGACGGTTTCCACAGTTGTCGTCACAATCATATTACTGATATTCGGTGAAATTTCCCCGAAAACCATAGCAAAAACGAATTCTGAAAAGATAGCCGTATTGTCTGCGCCGTTTTTACAGATGTTAATGTACATTCTCAGACCATTCACATGGGTTTTCAAACTTTGGCAGAGCGGATTAGCAAAACTTTTCAAATCCTCGGAAGACAGCGGAATCACCGAACAAGAATTACTGACCATTGTTGACGAAGCCGAACAGGGCGGAAACATTGATGCAGATGAAAGTGAATTGATTCGTTCAGCAATCGAATTCAATGAACTGGAAGTACGTGACATTTTCACCCCCAGAATTGACATTGAAGCCGTTCCGGCGAACATGACCAAAGAAGAAGTAGCGAAAGTCTTTTCAGAGTCGGGATATTCCCGACTTCCGGTATATGAAAAAAGCATTGACAACATCACTGGAATTATTTACCTGAAAGACTTCTATAATATTGCATTCCGAGGAAAAACAAGCATTGAAGAAATTGTCAAGCCCTGCATTTTCGTACCGAAAAGCAAGAAAATCGCAGACCTCCGGAAAGAATTGCAGGAACAGCAGTTACATATTGCCATTGTCATGGATGAATTCGGCTGTACAGTGGGACTTGTCACATTAGAGGACATTTTAGAGGAACTTGTCGGGGAAATCTGGGACGAACACGACGAAATTATCCGTGAAATTTCGCAGACAGGTGAAAACACATGGGTTGTTTCGGGCAAGGCGAATATTGAAAAGGTATTTGAAAAGCTTGACCGTGACTGTGATTTTGAGGCGATGACCGTTTCCGGCTGGGTCATGGAGGTACTCGAAAAGATACCGGCAGAGGGCGACCATTTTGAATATGAGGGCTTGCAAGTGCAGGTGCTCCGGATGCAGGGAAAAAGAATTGAACTTGTTGAAATCGTCGAAACGGATGACGACGAAGAAGAATGGTAATCAAAAAAAGCACTCCAATTGG
>DGHF01000027.1 GCA_002392545.1 Ruminococcus sp. UBA3855 | reverse complement strand
GCGGAAAATTTTGCGATATTCCAGCATATACCAAAAAAATTACACAAGGTATCAATTCAGAATTATATTGCTGTACGGAAACTGACATTGAAAGCATTGACGAAAACGGCACACTGAAACAAATTGTTGACTATCGAAATTCTAATTTACCCGACAATATTTTTGATGCTTATGCGATTCCGAACAGTGAATTTATTATTGAGTATTTCCCTGATGGTGGCAGTATGGAATATTACACGCTCCGTCCACGCACAGACGAGGAATTGAAGAACGTGCAGTTTATTTCATTGGCTGGTGTGGGTATCCATCCAAAATTAGTGCATGATGTCTGCGAATTTAACCAGTCACAGACAGAGTATCATATTATCATGAAAGACTATGCTAATGATTACCCGATTGCAGATTATGACGAATATTATGTAGACGGAAATTATAAAATCAATATCGACCCGAAAGCCCTTGAAGCCTTTGAAAATGACCTCATGAATGGCATTGTTCCCGATATGATTTGTATGGACTATATGCCCTATCAGCAAATTTCCAACAAGGGGCTTTTGGAAGACCTTGCACCCATGCTGGAAAAGGACGAGCGTTTCAATCCCAATGATTATTACATGAATCTCATTGACGGCATGAAAAAAGGCGATAAATTAGAAGAAATCGGATTTAGTTTCACTTTGGATACCAACATAGCCAAAACGGAAATTGTCGGCACACAACAGGGGCGAACCCCAGATGAATATATTTCCATGATTGAACAGCTCCCCGATGATATGGAATTATTACCAATTACATCAAGGGAAGAAATGACGAACCATTTCTTGACAGGCAGTCAGGAAGCATTCATTGACCGCAACAACATGACAAGCCATTTCAATTGTGACAGCTTTATCAAGCTGTTGGAATTGGCAGGCAGTTTCCAGACGAAAGAGGAGCTGTTGGGCGAGGAAGAGGATTATTTTGCGGAATATTACAAAAAATTGAATGAAGGTGGCGCATTGCTTGACCCGTTTTCCATCTGTAACCCTATTGATTATCATAATCACCACCACGGATTTTTCAAAGATGAGGATGTTACATTTGTAGGTTATCCCGATACTTCCGGTGGAAACGGCGGACGTTACCGTATGAATTATACCGTTGCACTAACAAGCTATTCCACCCAAGCAAAACCGGTATGGGAATTTATCATGGCGCAATTATCCGCTCAACGACAAGCAAGAATTTGTTTGAGAAACAACAACCAGACATTGCCACTTTTGCGCAGTACCATGCAAAGCTATCTGAAAGGTGCAACCATCCCCAACCAGTTCATGAGCTATGCATCAGAAACCGAAATAAAAGAATTAGGCGACTATCTCGAAAATGTCAGAATGTATACCAATAATGACCCCTATATTACGAATATCATCACCGAAGAAGCCGAAATGTATTTTTCCGAAGACCAGACCGCCGAAAAATGCGCTGAAATGATTGAAAGCCGTGTAAATCTGTATCTTTCGGAACAGCAATAAATCAAAATTCTCCGGCAGAAAAATTTCTGTCGGAGAATGTCAGATTATTTGACGAATGGTAAATTAGTATAGCCCATCAAGAAAGCATCTACCTCAGTAGCAACATTTTTGCCCTCTTTGATAGCACGAACAACGAGAGATTGTCCGATGTGCATATCTCCGGCGGTAAATACCTTAGGAATGTCAGTAGCATGGGAATCGGGAGCAGTTTTCACGTTGGTTCTGTCATCTACTGACACCCCGAACATTTCGGGAATATTGGTCTCACATCCCAAAAACCCGACAGCAATCAGGCACAGTTCACATGGTAAAATTTCTTCACTGCCTTCAATTTCATGAGGAATCAACCGCCCATTTTCTTTTTCAAAATGGAGTTTGACAGTTTTTACACCGCAAAGCTTTCCGGAATCGTCCTTGATAAATTCCTTGACAGTAGTCTGATACAATCTGGGGTCATGTCCAAAAATAGCGGTTGCCTCCTCCTGACCGTAATCAGTTTTACAGATACGAGGGTATTCAGGAAAAGGGTTATCCTCTGCACGGGAATCGGGCAATTTCGGCATCATTTCCAATTGTACGACAGAAGCACACCCATGACGAACCGCCGTTCCTACGCAGTCGTTACCAGTATCACCGCCACCAATGACGACAACGTGTTTGTCTTTTGCAGAAATGAAAGTTCCCTCCTGTAAATGATTGTCAAGCAGGCTTTTTGTAGTGGATTTGAGAAAATCCACCGCAAAGAAAATACCGTCTGCATCTCTGCCGTCAGCTGTAATATCTCTAGGATGAGAAGCACCACAAGCCAAAATAATGGCATCATAATTTTGCAGGAGCTGTTCAGCGGAAATATCTTTTCCCACCTCACAATTAAGAACGAATTCCACGCCCTCTTCTTGCATGAGGTTTGTACGGCGTTCGACAATTGTTTTTTCCAATTTCATGTTAGGAATGCCGTACATCAGCAGACCGCCCGCCCTGTCGGAGCGTTCATAGACCGTGACGGAATGCCCCCTATGATTGAGTGTATCCGCACAAGCAAGCCCAGCAGGACCTGAACCAATGACAGCAATTTTTTTATTGCTTCGTACTGTCGGGGGAGTGGATTTCAGAAGGTCATTTGCAAAGCCGTATTCAATGATAGTATATTCATTGTCACGCACGGAAACAGGGTTATCATAGATACTGCAAGTACAAGCCTTTTCGCAGAGTGCAGGACATACCCTTGACGTGAATTCAGGGAAATTGTTCGTCATGAGAAGACGAGCAAGAGCCTGTTCAATTTTCCCCTGATAAAGCAGGTCATTCCATTCCGGAATGAGATTATGAAGAGGACAGCCGGAAAGCATCCCACAAAGTATCTGTCCATTCTGACAGAACGGAACACCGCAGTCCATACACCGGCTTGCTTGTTCTTTGCGCTGTTCAAGAGGAAGTGGCTGATGAAATTCATTCCAATGCTGAATACGTTCTTCGGGGGATTGTGCCGGACAATCCACCCTGTTAAATTCCAGAAATCCGGTAGGTTTACCCATGATTATTCATCCTCCTTGTGACATCTGAAAAATGCTTCAATTTCTGCTTGTTCGCTGTTCATGCCTTTTTCTTCAAGTTCGAGGATATTACGGCGGATTTTAGCATAATCATGCGGAATAATCCGTTTGAATAAAGGCAGATAAGTTTCAAAATTATCAAGAATTCGTTTTGCTTTGGGGGAATTGGTAGCCTTGAAATGTGCTTCAATCAGAGAGCGCAGTTCCTGAACGTCGTATTTTTCGGAGACAGTTTCAAGAGAAACAAGTTCTTTGTTGAGTTTCATATAAAGATTGTGCTTTTCGTCCAGAACATAGGCAATACCGCCAGACATACCAGCAGCAAAATTCTTGCCTGTTTCGCCGAGAATGACAACCCGACCGCCTGTCATGTACTCACAGCCATGGTCGCCGACACCCTCACAAACAGCGAATGCCCCTGAATTTCTCACGCAGAAACGCTCTCCAGCAATGCCATTGATGTAAACTTCTCCGGAAGTTGCACCATAAAGCGCAACATTTCCCACAATGACATTGGATTCCGCTTCAAATGCAGAATTTGCAGGAGGTGTGAGAATAAGCTTACCGCCGGAAAGCCCCTTTCCGAAATAGTCATTTGCATCACCGACAAGATTCAATGTTAATCCTTTTGGGATGAATGCGCCGAAACTCTGACCGCCTGTGCCTGTACAATTGACAACATAGGTATCATTTTCAAGAGCTTGTTCCCCGAAACGCTTTGTAATTTCCGAGCCGAACAGCGTCCCGAAACTTCTGTCAGTATTGCCGATATGAACAGAAATTGTTTTCGCCTGTTTTTTCTTCATAGCACCGTGGAATTGTTTCAGGAGCATAGTTTCATCAGCGGTCTTTTCAAGTTCAAAATCATAGACGTTTTCAGGGTTGAAATGTTCTGTTTTCTGTGCAAAATCAGGGTGGAGGATTGCAGACAAATCAATATTTTCAGCACCTTTTCTTCTGCACAATAAATCCGTCCTTCCCACAAGTTCCTCAACGGTACGAATGCCGAGTTTCGCCATGTATTCCCTTAATTCCTGCGCAATGAAATGCATGAAATTGATAACATATTCCGGCTTTCCCTTGAAACGTTTCCGGAGTTCGGGATTCTGCGTAGCAATGCCCATGGGGCAAGTATCCAGATTGCACACACGCATCATCACACAACCCATAGCCACAAGGGGAGCTGTTGCAAATCCGAATTCTTCCGCACCCAGCAAACCAGCAATTAAAACGTCTCTTCCGGTCATCAATTTGCCGTCTGTTTCCAGAATCACACGGGAACGGAGATGATTTAAAATCAAGGTCTGATGAGCTTCAGCAAGTCCAAGTTCCCACGGTAAACCAGCATGATAAATGGAACTTCCGGGGGCTGCGCCTGTTC
>DGHF01000120.1 GCA_002392545.1 Ruminococcus sp. UBA3855 | reverse complement strand
ATTGGAGAACTTGCAAAAGAACATGGAGTGATTGTCATTTCCGACGAAATTCATTGTGACATCACCGACCCTGAAAAGGAATATATCCCCTTCATAGCAGTTTCAGAAACTTGTGCTGATAACAATATTACTTGTATATCCCCGACAAAAGCCTTTAATATCGCAGGATTACAGACCTCCGCAGTCGTTGTAAAAAATCCGAAATTAAGGCATAAAGTCTGGAGGGCATTAAATACAGATGAATGCGGAGAACCAAATGCATTTGCAGTACAGGCGACAATTTCGGCATTCAATGAAGGCGGTGCATGGTTGGATGCATTACGGAATTATCTGTATGAAAACAAACAAATCGTGAAAAAATTCATTTCGGAGCAATTGCCGGAAGTTAAGCTTGTACCGTCAGAAGCAACCTATCTTTTGTGGCTGGATTGTTCGGCAGTGACAGAAAATTCCGGTGAGCTTGCGAGAGACATCCGCCAAAAAACGGGCTTGTATCTCTCCAATGGGGTGCAATATGGCAAAGGCGGAGAAACATTTTTAAGAATGAATATTGCTTGTCCTTCTTCATATGTTATAGACGGTTTGAACCGTTTAGAAAGGGCTTTGCACAATGCATAAGCTTGTCACGGAGGATAGCTCTTTCAGGCATCTTGTTGGGCAGGTCATCAAGTTAAGCATTCCGGCGATTTTGGCAGAAATAACCTCTGTCATCATGCAATATATAGATGCCGGAATGGTAGGCAGTTTAGGGAAAGAAGCGACCGCCTCAATCGGATTGGTGAGTACTTCAACATGGCTGATAGGGGGATTATGTATATCGGGGTCAGTTGGTTTTTCGGTGCAGGTGGCGCAGTTGATAGGCGCACAGCGAGAAGAAGAAGCCCGAAACGTGTTAAGACAATCGCTGATAGTATCGACATTATTCGGGCTGTTGCTTGCGGTGCTGGCGGTGTCCATCAGTGGCATATTGCCGGAATGGCTAGGCGGAGAAGAAAATATTCGTGCAAGTGCATCAGCATATTTTGTGGTGTTTGCGCTTGCACTTCCCTTTGAACAAATGCGGATGTTATCGGCGCAGATGTTGCAATGTAGCGGAAATATGCACACGCCCAGCATATTGAATATTTTGTTATGTGTATTGGATGTAGTATTCAATCTGATACTGATTTTCCCGACGAGAACAGTCATGATACCGCTGATTCATGCACCAATGGAATTATATGGTTTTGGGTTAGGAGTACAAGGCGCAGCATTAGGAACAGCCCTTTCAGAGGTCTGCATTTCAATATTGATGACGGCTTTTTTGCTGTTACGTTCGGAGCAATTAGCATTACGATTAGGAGGGAGCTGGAAATTACAGCGCACTTGCTTGACAAAAGCCGTTCAGATAGCATTACCGACAGCATTGGAACACACGGCGACTTGTGGGGCATATGTAGCCGCCACAAAAATCATTGCCCCCCTTGGCAATACCGCCATTGCCGCCAATTCGTTAGCCGTCACAGCGGAGAGTTTCTGTTATATGCCAGTATATGGCATTGGAACAGCCTCTACAACGCTGATTGGTCAAAGCATTGGGGCGAAATGTCAAGACCTTGCCAGACGCTATGCATGGATAACAATTCTGTCAGGAATGGGAATCATGTTCATATTAGGAATACTGATGTATTTGACCGCACCATGGATGTTTGCAATATTGACGAACGTATCAGAAGTGCAGGAATTAGGCGTTCAGGTTTTGCGGATTGAAGCATTCGCAGAGCCATTATATGGGGCATCCATCGTATGTTCAGGGGTATTGCGTGGAGCAGGTGACACGCTCGCACCAAGTATCATCAATCTGGTAAGTATGTGGGGCGTGAGAATTACATTATCCCTGATACTGGTTTCGAAAATGGGCTTAATTGGCATATGGCTTGCAATGTGTATTGAATTATGTTGCAGAGGGCTGATGCTCCTCGTCCGTACCGTTCGGGGGAAATGGCTACACAAGCAGATTTTAGCAGAATAAAAACGACAGCTTTTCCTTTCACTCCAAAAGGAAAAGCTGTATTTTTGAACCATGTTTAAGAACACCCCCCATGTCCGGCATCCAGCACAATGACCTGTTTATCCTGTTGAGAGGTACTGACAGAAACATAATGATTTTCCCTGACCGTTCCGGCGGTATACCATGCCCCCACAAACGTGAGGACAACAGCAGACAATCCGGCAACAATTTTAATAATATATTTTTTATGCATTGTGAATCACCTTTATGAAAAATTTTATCTGGTGTATCCTATGCAAGACAAGCAAGTAATATTCTATCATGGGGGTGATTCATTTTTCAAAGTGCAGTTTTTCTTTTTTAGCGTTTTCGATATGCCCCATATCATTGAACAATTCCAGACGGGGAACAATCAGTTTGTCCGTCTGTGTGTCGAAGGAGATAACAGAAACGGAACAAACCCCATAAGGCATCGTAGTGAGGACGAACGGCAACGGCAGATTAAGAACGTGTGAGAAAAAAATAGCCCCCGAACCGCCATGAGCGAATAAAGCAACAGTATCGTCACAATATCTTTGTCTTTCATACAGACCATTTTTCCGTACAAGCCCATATTGAGCGAGCCAGAAATCAACCTCATTGGAAAGCCTGTCATAGTATTCCATGCACACATTATCCTTGAAAAAATGATGATATTTCCATTCAGGGCTGCCCACAAATTCAGGATATTCAGACAGCAGTTGATAGCCAAGAGTCCAGATATGACCATCATATTCCAGAGGGTTTTGAGGGTCAGCACTTCCCCAGTTAATTTCATGCATGAAATCAAGCTGATGAATTTCAAGCCCCAGTTTTTTCGCAGTATAGGAAGCGGTTTCCACAGCCCTCCTCATAGGAGAAGAATAGATAGCTTTCAAGGGTTCTTTCTGCAAGCGTTCAGCAGTGCATTGCGCCTGCAATCTGCCGTTTTCAGTCAAGCAGTCGTTAGCATAATCAGGCTCACCATGTCTTACAAAAATCAATCTCATACAATTGCCTCCATCAAAATTGATATTTTAATTATACCATGGTATGACAAATCCGTCAATCAATTTTCCGAAAAAATTCCGGAAATACATCTCACAATTTTAACATAAAATATTCATAGAATATCCATATAAATTTGATATAATAAAATATTAGAATACATTTAGGAGGGGAACAAATGAGCGAATATTTAAATGCAGATTTACTGGATAAGGCAGTCACCGAAAAAAAAAAACTGAAATATGACAAGGTAATTTTTCTTGATATTGACGGAGTGATGCACAATTACAGCGGAGATGAAATTGTACAGGAAGAGCGAGTGAAGCGACTGCAAAGAATTGTCAATGCCACAGGTGCGAAATTAGTGCTGTCATCATCATGGCGGTTTGGCTATTCTCAGTTTTTGGAAGAAAATAATCTGATGGAATATGCCGACCCGAACGAAAGTGAAAGCCTGAAATATTTTGAAACGATTCTGAAAAAGTATGATTTAGAAATTATGACATTCACTCCTTACAGCACTCTCGGCGAAAACGGCAGACCCTTAGAAATCAGGCGATTTCTTTTAGATAAGCCGAATGTGAAAAGTTTTGTGATTCTGGATGACGATGATTTCAATTGGCAGTGGCTGAAAGCATTTTTGGTACAAACCAGAAGAAAAACTGAAAACGGTTCTGACCGTTTAGGTTTAGAGGAAGAAGACGTAACAAAGGCAATCGAGATTCTGAACCAATTTGATGAAACGTAAAGAAAAAGCTCCGTACAGCGTTTGTTGTATGGAGCTATATTTTAATATATGACGTTTCACAGTTTAGACATGAAATATTCATAAAATATCCATATAAATTTGTTACAATAAAACACTAAAGCATATTGAATGAAAAGGAAGAACTACGATGAATTTTACAAAAAAAAGTTTACAGCTTTATGCGGTCACAGACAGAGCATGGACAAGTCGCCAGACCCTGTTACAGCAAGTAGAATCAGCCTTGAAAGGCGGTGCAACGTGTATTCAGCTCCGTGAAAAGAGCCTAAATGCAGAAGAATTTTTGCAGGAAGCAATTGAGATGAAATCCCTCTGTCACGGTTATAACGTCCCCCTGCTGATTAACGATAATGTAGAAATCGCCCTGAAATCGGGAGCAGACGGCGTTCACGTAGGACAAAACGACATGAACCCCATAGAAGTCCGGAAGATATTAGGCGAAAACAGCATTATTGGAGTGACAGCGAAAACGG
Organism: Ruminococcus sp. UBA3855; assembly: GCA_002392545.1. Taxonomy (GTDB): domain Bacteria; phylum Bacillota; class Clostridia; order Oscillospirales; family Ruminococcaceae; genus UBA3855. Next base: position 1,011 of record DGHF01000120.1, on the reverse strand, counting down.
TAGAACAGGCATTGACCGCCCAGCAAATGGGAGCGGATTATTTAGGAGTAGGGGCAGTATTTGCAACCTCAACCAAAACGGACACAAGACAGATTGATTATAATGTATTCCGTGAAATTTGCGAAGCGGTAAAAATCCCAGTTGTAGCGATTGGCGGAATCAATAAGGGCAATATGTCGAAATTGTCAGGATTGGGAATGGATGGTTTCGCTCTGGTATCAGCGATATTTTCCGCTGATGACATTGAGACAGAATGCAGGGAACTGCTTGCATTATCCGAAAAAATTCTGAAAAAATAACATAGAAAGGAATGATAAAATGGAATTTCCATTGATAGACGGAATGAGCTATTTCATCACCCCCGAATGTGCGCCGGAAAACGTGCTGGAAGTAGAAGGCGACAATATTGATGCAGGGGCGAGCATAATCAGCAGTCTCCATCACGGTGACAACAATCAGAGGTTCATAGCCACGAAAATCACGAAAAAATATTTTGTCCTCACAGCGGAAAACAGTGGAAAAGTAGTAGATGTGAGCGACGGCAAAGCCACCGACGGGACAAAAATTCAGATTTGGGATTACAATGGAACACCGGCGCAACTTTGGAAACTGAAAGAAGCCGGAGACGGATATTTCACAATTTGTTCCAAAATCAACCCTGATTACTGCATTGACATTCCGGAACAAAGTCCGGAATCAGGGGTAAAAATCCAGCTTTTCAAGCGAAATAACACCCCTGCGCAGAGATTCAGATTGACCCCTTGCCCCGATGCTGAAATTATCGACCTCAAAGAGGAATACCGCCCCTTATATGAACAATGGAAAGCGGAACACCCCAAGAATAAAAATAACAATAATAGCAGTAGTGGTGACTATGATTTAATTGATTTAGCTCTTGACGTTGCCGATACTGTCGGAGATGTAGTAGATGATGCCATAGACGCTCTTTTCTGGTGGCTTTAATTTGAAGACAGACAAAAATTGATGAAAGGAATGATTTGATGAATTTCC
>DGHF01000032.1 GCA_002392545.1 Ruminococcus sp. UBA3855 | reverse complement strand
TGACGATGTACCACAATTTCAATCTGTTCAGGCTTTAAGTCAAACAGCCATTTTGCTTCAATGAATTCCAGTCCCTTATTCATGAGCGTGGCGGAATCAATGGTAATCTTTGCGCCCATCTCCCAATTAGGATGTTTCAGGGCATCTTTTGCATGAACATTCACAAGGTCAGCCCTTTTCTTTCCGAAGAAAGGTCCTCCGGAAGCGGTCAGAATCATTTTCCGGATTTTGTTCATGGAATTGCCCTGTAAGCACTGGAAAACAGCAGAATGTTCACTGTCCACCGGATAGATGTTGACACCATTTTCCTTTGCGGACTTCATGACGAGCGAACCGCCTGCAACCAAAGTCTCTTTGTTGGCGAGTGCAATATCTGTACCAGCTTCAATGGCTTTGAGCGTAGGCAATAACCCAACCATCCCCACGACGGAATTTAATAAAATATCTGCATCTTTTGACTGTGCAATTTCACAAAGTCCGTTCATTCCAGTTAAGATATTGACTTTTTCGCCTTTAAGGAGTTCCCGCAGTTCGTCCGCCTTGTCTTCCTGATAGATACAGACCGTTTCCGGATGGTATTTTTTCACCTGTTCCGCAAGCAGAGAAGCATTGCTGTTGACGGCTAATGCGGTAACTTTCATACTATGCTTTTCAATGACTTCAAGAGCCTGTGTGCCAATTGAACCAGTTGACCCCAGAACTGCAACTTTTTTCATGTTGCATCACCCTTTCATATTATGATAATTTTGACGGAATAAGCCCATCCTCAAAATTCCGGACGGGCTTATTTTTCAGAGAATTGTAAACAGATTCACAAACGCATGGAATGCCGGAACAACAAACAACACACTGTCGAACCTGTCCATTAAACCGCCATGCCCCGGCATGATATTGCCATAATCCTTGATACCTTTTTCACGCTTGATAACAGAGGCGGTCAAGTCGCCCAATACGCTGATACCTGCACACACTACCCCCAGCAGGGCAATTTTCAGGCAGGTGATAACATCCATATCCGGCATGGGATAATCTTTCCCCTTCATAACATTGGTATACACTACAAAGATAATGACAAAAATCACGGCATTGCTTAACAGACCACCCACAAAGCCCTCAACGGTCTTTTTCGGGCTGATGGTCGGGCAGAGTTTATGCTTGCCAAGTGCCACACCCGAAAAATACGCTCCGGAATCGGCAATCCATGCACCGCACAACGCCATTATCAGATAAAACATCCCGTGAATGCCTGTGAATTTCAAGTCAATCAACTGTGTAATTGACCACGGAATTAAATACATTGCCCCTGTCATAAATCCCAGCTGTTCCACTTTGAAATCCTGATGATGCCAGATATACTCAATGAACACCATCAGCAGACATACCGGAAACAGAATGCTTTCTGCCAGTTTCAGTGATTCATAAATATTGTCTTTATAAAAATAAACATGCTGATAAAACCGGAGAAATGTCATCACAAAGCCGTACAGAATCACCCCTGCCGAGGCAAGTTTGAACTGTTCGCCCTTGACTGCCCTCACCAGCTCAAAAAGAATGATTCCGATGACCATTCCCAGAACTGCCGGTAACAGAAACGTATCACTCAGCATCATGACAACTACCAGAATCACAATCCCCACAGCAGAGGAAATCAGCCTCACCGCCATGAGTTAAACCCCCCCAAAGCGTCTGCCTCTGCTGGCATAGTCAATCAACGCTTTGTCAAGTTCCTGCGGAGTGAAGTCAGGCCACAGCACATTTGTGAAATAATATTCCGCATACGCACACTGCCAGATTAAATAATTCGATAACCGCAGTTCGCCACTCGGACGAATAACCAAATCTACATCAGGAAAATCAGCCGTGTAGAGATGGTCTGCAACGGTCTGTTCTGTGATATCTTCGGGGCTGAGTTCGCCGTTTTGAACGAGTTTTGCAATTTCTCTTGCGGAACGAGCGATTTCATCACGTCCGCCGTAATTGCAAGCCAGCAGGACAGTCAGCTGTCTGTGATGTGCGGTGTCGTTTTCGAGTTTTATCATCTTTTCCCGAATGTCATCAGGATAGACGCTTTTATCACCAATAAAAACCGCCCTCACGCCGTCGCCCAAATGCTGTTGCACTTCGTCCAGATACTCACGCATGATGCCGAGAATTCCATCAATTTCGGCTTTCGGACGTTTCCAGTTTTCCGTTGAGAACACATAAAAAGATGCATACGGAATGCCAATATCTTTGCAATACTGCATAATTTTCTTGAAAGTCTTACCACCCTCAACATGTCCCAAGCTTCTGGGAAGTCCACGCTTTTTCGCCCATCTGCCGTTGCCGTCCATGATGAAACCAACATGGACGGGCAAATTTTCTGGCAACTGGGTTTCAGTTTCTTTTTTACCGCCAAATATTGCCATATATTTATACCTTCCCTTTTCGGTCAGATGCTCATAATTTCCTTTTCCTTTTCAGCGACAGCCTTGTCGATTTCCTCACAGTACTTGTCAGTGAGTTTCTGGATTTTCTTTTCAGCATCCTTCTGGTCGTCCTCAGTGAGAGTACCGTCTTTCTTCATTTTCTTGAATTTTTCGAGGGTATCACGGCGGACATTGCGGACAGCAACTTTGGCTTCTTCGCCGTATTTCTTGACGGTCTTACAGAGTTTTTTGCGGTCTTCCTCTGTAGTCTGGGGGAATGCAAGGCGGATAACATTTCCGTCATTGGTGGGATTGATACCGATGTCAGAAGCCTGAATTGCTTTTTCAATGGCTTTCAGATTGCTCTTGTCCCAAGGAGAAATTACAAGAGTTCTGCCCTCTGAAACGGAAACACTCGCCACGGTCTGAATCGGAGTGGGTGAACCGTAATAATCCACACGGAGTCTGTCAAGAATCTGGGGATTGGCTCTGCCTGTGCGGACGGATGCAAAATTGCTTCTCAGGCTTTCAATACTTTTCTTCATTTTCTCCTCTGCGGATTTCAATGTCTCTTTCATAGTCAAAAATTCCTTTCATCAAATATTATCTTTTCTCGGAAGCTGTTTATTCAGAAATGACAGTTCCGAGATTTTCACCCATCACTGCATCAAGAATATTATCCGGACGGTGCAAATCAAATACGAGCATTTTCAGGTGATTATCCTTGCACATACTTGCGGCGGTCATATCCATGACATTGAGATTCTGATTCAGAACCTCGCTGAAAGTCAGCGTGTCATACTTGACAGCATCCGGAAATTCGTGGGGGTCTTTGTCATACACACCGTCAACCAGTGTCGCCTTCATGAAAATTTCGGCTTCAATTTCCACGCCACGCAACGCAGCGGCGGTATCTGTCGAAAAGAACGGATTACCCGTGCCACAGCCGAAAATTACCACTCTGCCCTTTTTCAGGTGGCTGATGGCTTTGTTGCGAATATAGGGTTCAGCGACCTGCTGCATGGTGATAGCCGTCTGAACACGCACCTCCAGCCCCAAGGATTCCAGCACGTCTGCAATCGCAAGGGCATTGATAGCCGTCGCCAGCATTCCCATGTGGTCGGCTCTGGTTCTGTCAAGTCCACCGCTCATTCTGCCACGGAGGAAATTTCCCCCCCCGACAACAATCGCAACTTCTGCCCCGACATCCACGCATTTTTTGATGCTCTCACAGATGTTACCAATCACGGCATAATCCAGCCCGAACTTTTTTTCACCTGCGAGTGCCTCCCCGCTGAGTTTCAGCAAAATTCTCTTGTACTTCAATTCCATTGAAACAACACCTCACAATATTAAAGATACTATATCTATTTTACACTAAAATTTCGATTCTGTAAAGACTATTTCTGAAAATTTTTTCATATTTTCAGAAATTTTTTCCATGGTGTGTCATTTCACTGCATATCAGGGCATTTTCTCACATAGAATGATAACAAAAAAATACACAAGCGGAGGAATTTCCATGCATATCTTTTTTTATCATGATAAATTGAAAACGCCTTTCACGGCAATGGAACGAGCCGAACAGCGTCAGCACCTCATGAGAAAAACCATTTTATGGGATATCGGGCTTTTATTGCTTTTGGCAATGACAAGCATTTTCCTGCATGTTTACGCCCCTGTTCTTATCAGAATTCCATTTTTCGGGGCATTTCTGCCAGTCAATGACAGTTTGTGGGAGCGGTTGAAATTATTATACTTCCCTGCCTTTTTCATGGCGGTGATTCGCTGGACATTCACCGGAAACCTGCAAAAAGGCATTCTGACAACGTTCAGCACGGCAATTCTGGAAACCATGCTCCTCATGACCGCCGGAACGTGTACCCTTCGGGGACTTTTGGGACAAGAACTGCCATTGATAGAAGAAATTTTGTTCTGGCTCTGCTGTATCTTCATGGTGTGGACAATCCGGAAACATGCCAATTCGCAAAAAAGAAACAACCTGACCGGAGCTTTGTTATTATCGTTCCTGACAGGCTGTTTCCTGTATTTCACATATCATCCGCTTGCAATCGGATTTTTTTCAACGGGTTCGTGAATCAGTCAACCACAGCGATGACTTCCACTTCTACCAATGCACCCTTGGGCAAATCCTTGACGGCTACACAGCTACGAGCCGGCTTTTCTGTGATGTACTTACCATAAATTTCATTGAATTTTGCGAAGTCTGCAATATCAGCCAAAAAGCAAGTAGTCTTGACAACCTTGGAAAAATCTGTGCCGGATGC
>DGHF01000149.1 GCA_002392545.1 Ruminococcus sp. UBA3855 | reverse complement strand
CGTAAGGCACAAAGTTCTCCGATTCTGAGACCTGTTGCTAAAGAAAGGGCGATTCCCATTGAAGTTCTGTCCTGATGCTTCCAGAGATATCTCTCCAGCCGTGTCTGCTCATCCTCATCCAGAAGGCTGATTTCCGCAGATTTGACCTTTTTCAGCGTCACATCCTCCATCGGATTGGCAATATGGAACTTTCTGACAGCATACTTGAACACCGACTTCATCAGAATCACAATATCCAGAATATATCTGCTGGATAATCCGGCGGCTTTTTTCTGCTCAATGAAGCTGTAGACATCCTGGGTGGATATTTCATCAATCACTTTATTGCCGAAACACGGAAGAATATGCTTGTTCGCCTTCACGAGATAGTTTGCTGCGGTGGACTCCTTGACACTGTGCATGATTCTCTGATGCCATTCACTGAACAGTTCTGAAAGAGTGCAGGAAGCTGGCACAATGGAATTTTTTGACTGTTTCTCTTCCATTTTCGCCTGCACTTCCTCTCTGGTTTTTCCAAAGAATGCGCAGTATTTCCGCTTTCCATTCTCCGTTTTGCCAAGCTGAATCCGCCCTTCCCAACGTCCGTCACGACGTAGATAAATACTGAATTTTCCCATAATAACCTCCTGATTTTCTATTGACATTTACATTCAAGTGTGATATAATGATGATAGAATTTTTCGTTAAATAAGAAATTCAACGAACTAACGGATTGCCTTGTGCAGTCCGTTTTTTGTACTGATACAAAAAGTAAGTATCAGTATACTATATTACTCAATTTTTGGGTAATAGTCAATAGACTAATGTGCCAGAATTTTTAGGTTTTATCTGGTGTATAGTCACAAATATAGTGTTGACACATATCGATATTTCTCAGTAAACCTACTTATGGTAGAAGTTGCACACTACTGAAATACCACTAAAACTGTCGATTTTTCCTACAAAATATTATGATGTCAGTTTAGATTGAATAACATAAAATGACCATCATTGCTGTACTGCTCTGAAACAACAGGGCAGTACAGCTTTTTTTATTTTTTCTTTCCAAGAAAATAACGTAAAATGACCGTCAAAGCATAAAAACTCAATTTTCATTAATTGTATTATAATTAAATATTTATTTCAAAAGGTGCATGAACCATAGGCAGAGCCTAAACTATTCTGATACCTATATTCATCCTTCCGTACCCCCATTGCGTCCTTGCGCTCTTGCGCTCTTGCCTGTTTTATGGCTTCATTTCGCTTATTTTTGAATTTGGCAAATTGCGCTCTTGCTTTTGCGCTCTTGCGTTCTTGCAAAAATGAAATAACAGAAAATGCCAGTGATTTTCTTTGTTTTGACAAATTTCGCTGTTGGGAAATGATATAATAGTTTATATAATTTGATTTTTTGAAAAATAAAAGCTCCTCAGTCTGTCATCATTTGCCTGTACCTGTTTTTAGGTACAGGCTTTTTTATTTTCCAACAGATGATGTTTTCATACGGCAAACGGAGGATAGCGATACACTAAACAATATTTCCGAAATTATCTTTTTGCACAAAATCAGCAAGAATAGTTTTCGGTTTTTTATTTATCTATACAATCTTGAACTCAACAGGGTACGAAAACTGCTCTCCCACGGCTGGTATATGAAAGCTCATGAAAGGATAGGTAAAATATGAACGAATCCATTACATTTGGTGAACTGCTTTCTATGATTCCGGATAATATCACTGGAAAGAAACCAACAGAAAAGTATCTGAGAGAAAATGAAACTGTAATTGCTGTCAGTCCGGATAAAAGAGTAACTGCATACCAGAACGGCTATGCCAGTTATAAAGGCTATCCTGATACAATTGTTTTGAACATTCACGATTGTTTCTTTTGTACATATGAAGCAAAGAAATGGGTAGAATCGGTCAGAAAAGAACAGGCATTGAAACTGAAATGGTATCTGCTGATTTTTATGCGCGGAGAGGAAGAACTCGCACTGAATCAGTGTTACAGGGAAGAAACACGACATCGCTGCAAAAATGATGAAGATGCCTTCTGTGAAGAAATTCCGGACAGAGAACCAGCACCGGATATTCAGGTACATTCAAAATTATTTGTAGAAGAACTGATGCAGCCATTAACAGACCGCCAGAAACAGGTCACACAGCTGCAGTACATTTATCAGTATACACATGATGAAATTGCTGTCATGCTAAAGATAAAAAGACCTGTTGTGACAAAGCACAAAAACAAAGCGGTCAATCGTATGAAAAAATTGTGCAAGTCTACAAAATAAATAGGAAGAGGGTACGAAAAAGGCTCTCCCACGGCTAATAAGTGAGGGGCTTCATCACGGGGAGGTGAAATCTTATGAAATACAAACTCTCAGAACAGGAATGCCTTGATGTCAGCAGCATCATGGAACTGATGGCTGAACAGAAGGATATGCCGCCTGAATATGGTGCAGTCATGAAACGTGGTGCTTCACTGCTCAGACGTGCAGTGTGTCTCTGCACAATCTTCTGTCAGAGCTACAACAATCTCAAAGAACAGCAGAAAAAGGAGGAAAATCATGAGCCGTATTAAACTGCTCCTCGATATCATTGAAGATATCCGCAGTCTTGGCGACAGTCTTCAGACTTATGCCGAGGCACTGATGGCATCAGATAAACTGGATATTAATGATTACGAGGAAATCTACACACCACCGGAACTGGAAGAAAAGTCCGCTGAACAGCCGGAAAAAGAACAGCCTGCTGAACCGCAGAAAACAGAGGTCACACTTGATGATGTCAGAAAGATGCTTGCCGAAAAGTCACGCATGGGCTACAAAGCAGAAGTGAAAGCACTGGTAAAGAAACATGGTGCGGACAAGGTATCTGAACTGCCGGAAGGAACCTATGCTGGGGTGCTGAAGGAGGCTGAACAGATTGGAAGCTAAACATTCTGAACGCTCTCATGCGAAGCTGTCCGCCTCATCGAGTGCCAGATGGCTTGCCTGCCCGCCTTCTGCCCTGCTCAATGCGAAAGTAGCTGATACAGCATCAGATTTTGCCAGAGAGGGTACTTGTGCGCACAAACTTGCGGAATACAAGGTGAACAAGCTCCTCGGACATAATGTCCGTGACCCCACAGAAAACCTTGATTTCTTTGACGGTGAAATGGCAGAATGCACGGACAGCTATGTGCAGTATATCGCCGAAGAAACAGCGAAATATCATCAGCCTGTTGTCATGGTGGAACAGAAACTGGATTTTTCTTCTTACGTTCCGGACGGATTTGGCACAGGCGACTGTATCATTGTTGCTGATGAGGTACTGACCGTCATTGACTTCAAGTATGGAAAGAATGTCCTTGTATCGGCAGAAAGCAACTCGCAGATGATGCTGTATGCGCTCGGTGCATTGGAACTGTTCGACATTCTGTACGACATCGCAGAAATCAAAATGGTGATATTCCAGCCGAGAATGCAGAATGTCAGCGAATACACTATCTCTGTCACGGAGCTGACAGACTGGGCAGAACATACACTCAAGCCGACAGCCACACTTGCCGCTGAGGGCAAAGGCGAATTTCAGGTCGGCGAACACTGCCGTTTCTGCAAAGTCAAGGCTACTTGCCGGAAACGTGCGGAGTATAACCTGATGCTGGCACAATACGACTTTGCAATGCCTGCGGAACTTGAAGATACTGAAATAGAAGCGATTCTTGAAAAAGCTGACAAGCTGGTTTCATGGGTGAATGACATCAAGGATTATGCTCTTTCTCAGGCACTCGCAGGAAAACGGTGGAGAGGCTGGAAACTGGTGGAAGGTCGCTCTACCAGAAAGTACACAGATGAAAATGCTGTGGCAGAAGCGGTCAAGGCGAACGGTGCAGACCCCTATGAACATAAGGTTCTCGGTTTGACTGCCATGCAGAAACTGCTCGGCAAAAAACAATTTGAAGAACTGCTCGGTGGATTGATTTATAAACCGCAGGGCAAACCGACACTCGTTCCAGAATTGGACAAACGTCCGGAATGGAGCAGTGCAGAAAATGATTTTATGGAGGAAGATTAACATGGCAAAAAAACTCAAAAACCCGACAAAGGTCATTACAGGACCTGGAACACGCTGGTCTTATGTAAATGTCTGGGAACCTAAGTCCCTGAACAATGGTCCGGAAAAATACAGCATTTCCCTCATCATTCCCAAGGCCGACAAAGAAACAATCGATGCAGTCAATGCCGCTACTGCGGCTGCTCATGAAAACGGTGCTGCCAAACTCAGAGGCAACAGCAGAAGCGTCCCTCCGCTTTCGGCAATTAAAACACCCCTCAGAGACGGCGATGTAGAACGCCCGGACGATGAAGCCTATGCAAACAGCTATTTTCTGAATGCAAATGCCACAAATCCGCCCGGCATCGTGGATGCAAGCCGCAAGCCGATTCTTGACCGCAGCGAAGTTTACAGCGGATGCTACGGAAGAGCAAGCATCACATTCTATGCTTTCAACAGCAACGGCAACAAGGGTATCGCCTGCGGACTGAACAATCTCCAGAAAATCCGTGACGGTGAACCGCTTGACGGGCATACCCGTGCGGAAGATGACTTTGCTGACTTTGACGATGATGACGATTTTCTTGACTGATTAACTGAACAGACGGGCGGGCGTTTGCGGCATATGCCGTGGGAGGGCTATTTAAGGAGAAAAAATGGAATGTATTACAATTGATATTGAAACACGGAGTGACCGTGATATTATGAAGTGTGGTGTCTATGCCTATGCAGATTCGCCTTATTTTGATATTTTATTATTCAGCTATTCTGTTGACGGCGGAGCTGTGCAGGTGATAGACCTTGCGAACGGCGAAAAGATACCCGACAGAATCCTGAAAGCATTCATCAATGAAAAAATCATCAAAAGAAGCCATAATGTCAATTTTGAACGTGTATGTCTGTCGGTATATGTGCAGAGGAACTGTCCGCAGTTTTTCCAGAGTTATAGTATTGATGAAGATACAGTCGGAGATTATTTCAATCCGGTTAGCTGGCATTGTACTATGATACACAGCCGTTATTTAAGCCTGCCTTCTTCTTTGGCAGAAATCGGCAGAGTCCTGAAAATTCAGGAGCAGAAAATGACTGAAGGCAAGGCTTTAATCAAATTCTTCTGTGTTCCCTGCAAAACAGAAGATGATGAACCGGAGTTTCACAATCCGGTGCTGTATCCGGCAAAATGGGAAATGTTCAAGGCGTATAATAAGCGTGATGTGGAGGCAGAACTCGAAATTGACAGAAGAATCTCAAAATATCCTGTTCCGGATTTTGTCTGGGAGGAATTTTATCTCGACCAGGAGATAAATGACAGAGGCATCCGGATTGACTTGCAGCTTGCTCAGAATGCTGTCGCTTTGGATGAACACATCAAGGCGGAATTATCAGCAGAAATGTGCCGTCTGACAGGTGTGGAGAATCCAAATTCTGTTTATCAGCTTCTCAAATGGCTCGAACAGCAGGGTTATTCTTCGGCTTCACTCGGAAAGGAAGAAGTCGCTGAACTTCTGAAAACTGCCGAAGAACCTGTCAGAAGTGTGCTTGCACTCCGTCAGAAGTTAGCCAAATCTTCTGTAAAAAAGTACACAGCCATGACAAATATGGTCTGCTCAGACAACAGGGCACGAGGTACATTCAGTTTTTACGGAGCATCCCGCACAGGGAGATTTTCAGGCAGAAATATTCAGCTCCAAAATTTACCACAAAATCATATTGCAGACCTTGCCGGAACGAGAGAAATTATCCGAAGCGGTGATTTTGAACTGGCGGAAATGCTGTATGATAATATTCCTGATATTTTGTCACAGCTCATCAGGACAGCACTTGTTCCGAGAGAGGGCTATAAATTCATTGTAGCAGATTTCTCATCTATCGAAGCCAGAGTTTTGGCATGGCTTGCCGGAGAAACATGGAGAATGCAGGCTTTTGCAAGAGGTGACGACATTTACTGTGCATCAGCATCAAAGATGTTCGGAGTACCCGTTGTCAAGCACGGTATCAATGGACATCTCAGACAAAAAGGCAAAGTAGCGGAACTTGCCTGCGGATATGGCGGCTCAATCGGCGCAATGAAGGCAATGGGAGGCTCTGCAATGGGGCTTTCCGACAGCGAACTGAAACAGATAGTGACCGATTGGCGGACAGCCTCTCCCAATATCGTCAAACTTTGGTATGCGGTAGATGATGCTGCTATGACTGCCGTTGTACAGAGAACAGCCACGGAATCCCACGGCATTAAATTCATTTATCAAAACGGCATTCTTTTTGTGGAACTTCCCTCAAAACGCAGACTTGCCTATATCAGACCTCAGATTGATGTAAACCGATTTGGCGGAGATTCTCTCACTTATGAGGGCATCGGCACAACGAAAAAATGGGAACGGCTCGAAACTTATGGCTCAAAAATTGTTGAGAACATTGTACAAGGTATCGCCCGTGACCTGCTCTGTCACAGCATGAAAACGCTGTCCCATTGTTTTATCGTGGCTCACGTGCATGATGAGCTGATTATCGAGACTGACAAGCGTGTGTCCGTGGAGACTGTCTGCGAACAGATGGCACGGGTTCCGGATTGGGCGGCAGGTCTTTTACTTCGTGCTGATGGGTTTGACTGTGAATTTTACCAGAAAGACTGAAAGGATGATTTTTATGAATGATTTGAAAATTTGGAACTATGAGGACAGTACTGTCCGCACTATTGAGATTGATGGTGAAATGTGGTTTGTGGGAAAAGATGTAGCCGAAGTTCTGGGCTACAGCAATACAAGAGATGCTCTTGCAAAGCACGTTGATGAAGAGGATAAAGCTACCGTCGCAATTCACGACGGCAGCCAGAACAGAAATGTAACTGTTATCAACGAATCCGGTGTGTATGCCCTGATTTTTGGAAGCAAGCTCCCGACAGCTAAAAAATTCAAGAGATGGGTTACCTCCGAAGTACTGCCCTCTATTCACCGCACAGGTAGTTACGGCATTGACACGACCCTGACACCGGAACTGCAGGTTCTCATTCAGCATGAACGCATGATGCAGGAGCAGAAAAAACAGCTTGATGCCGTACAGAATAAGGTTGATGCCATTCAGGATACATTTATTCTGACACCTGAAAACTGGAAAAAAGATGTCCGTGT
>DGHF01000146.1:32731-34238 GCA_002392545.1 Ruminococcus sp. UBA3855 | reverse complement strand
AGTGCCTTGATATCGTCCTCTTCTGTGGGAACGAATTCATGCAGAGGCGGGTCAAGGAATCTGATGGTTACAGGGTTGCCTTCCAGAGCCTCATAGAGTGCTTCAAAGTCACTCTGCTGCATGGGTTCAATCTTAGCCAGAGCAGCTTCACGACCTTCTACAGTATCGGAGCAAATCATTTCACGGAACGCAGCGATTCTGCTCTCTTCGAAGAACATATGCTCTGTACGGCAGAGACCAATACCCTCTGCGCCGAGTTCTCTAGCCTTCTTAGCATCAGCAGGAGTATCAGCGTTTGTACGAACCTTGAGAGTTCTGTACTTGTCAGCCCAAGCCATGATACGACCGAATGTGCCGGCAATCTGTGCATCAACAGTCGGGATAATACCCTCATAGATATTACCAGTTGTACCGTCAATGGAGATTTCGTCCCCTTCGTTGAAGGTCTTTCCAGCCAGTTCGAACTTCTTGTTAGCTTCATCCATCTTGATGTCACCACAACCAGATACACAGCATTCACCCATACCACGTGCAACTACAGCAGCGTGAGAAGTCATACCGCCACGAACTGTCAGGATACCCTGTGCAGCCTTCATGCCTGTGATGTCTTCAGGGGATGTTTCCAGACGAACCAGAACAACCTTTTCACCCTTTTCAGCCCATGCAACAGCATCGTCAGCAGTGAAGACAACCTTACCAGCAGCAGCACCAGGGGAAGCACCCAAGCCCTTGCCCAGAGGTGTAGCAGCCTTGAGAGCCTTAGCATCAAACTGCGGATGGAGCAGAGTATCGAGGTTTCTGGGGTCAATCATTGCAACAGCTTCCTGCTCTGTTCTCATGCCCTCATCAACGAGGTCACAAGCAATCTGGAGAGCAGCCTGAGCGGTTCTCTTGCCGTTTCTGGTCTGGAGCATGTACAGATGACCATGCTCAACAGTGAATTCCATATCCTGCATATCTCTGTAATGAGCTTCCAGCTTTGCGCATACATCCTGAAAATCCTTGAATGCCTGCGGGAACTTTTCAGCCATTTCAGCAATAGGCATAGGAGTGCGGACACCAGCTACAACGTCTTCGCCCTGTGCATTGGTCAGGAACTCGCCCATGAGCTTCTTTTCGCCTGTTGCAGGGTCACGAGTGAACGCTACACCTGTACCGCAGTCATCGCCCATGTTACCGAATGCCATAGACTGTACATTAACAGCAGTACCCCAGCTGAAAGGAATATCGTTGTCACGTCTGTAAACGTTAGCTCTGGGGTTGTCCCAAGAACGGAATACAGCCTTGATTGCACCAATCAGCTGTTCCTTCGGGTCAGCAGGGAAATCAGTACCAATCTTAGCCTTATATTCAGCCTTAAACTGTCCAGCCAGTTCCTTGAGGTCATCAGCAGTCAGTTCAACGTCCTGCTTAACGCCTCTCTTTTCCTTCATCTGGTCAATCAGTTCTTCAAAGTACTTCTTGCCAACTTCCATTACAACATCAGAATACATCTGGATGAATCTTC
>DGHF01000146.1:26132-32592 GCA_002392545.1 Ruminococcus sp. UBA3855 | reverse complement strand
TCCATCATACCCGGCATAGAAGCTCTTGCACCGGAACGAACAGAAACCAGCAGAGGATTCTCAACGTCACCGAACTTCTTGCCGGTAACTTCTTCCATCTTTGTGATGTTAGCTTCGATTTCAGCCATGATTTCATCACTGATACCGCCATCCTCATAGTACTGAGTACAAGCCTCAGTGGTGATGGTGAAGCCCTGCGGTACTCTGTCCTTGCCGAAGATGGAAGTCATTTCAGCGAGGTTAGCACCCTTACCACCAAGAAGCTCACGCATGGTAGCGTTGCCTTCGGTGAACTGATAAACATACTTTTTGCTCATTGGTATTACCTCCAATATGATTTTTCTGGAATGTCTGACACCTGCCAAAGCCCTGCCCGAACTAAGCCGAATCAGTACTTCCAGATTTACTTCTTTATTATACCATATTTTTCAAAAAAAATCTATCGTTTTTTGAGAGAAATTCAAGCCATATTTTACAGCACTTTGCACAAAAAACATGAATAAATTGAAAACTTTCAAAGAACAGAATGTGAAAAGCCCCCGAAAGCGTTTCAGGGGCTTGATTTTTTCTTGATTAGCTATAGATTGCCTTCATGATAATCGGATAGCATTCATCAACGATATTCATAGCTCTCATGCAGAGCTCAACCGCACTCTTTCCGATATTCTCCGTGTTGACAGCGAAATCATAAGCAGCAGTAACAGTATTGTCGTCGTCTGCTGTGAAACGCAGATAGCGGTACTTTCCGTTACATTCGTTGACTGCTACGCAAACAGCCGGCATCTTGTCAGCAGGAAACTTTGCGATATTGAAAATACGCATAGAAGCATCTGCATCATTGTCACGGGAAATGAACAGAATATCAAAGTCGCAGTTATCCCCTCTGATACCAGCAGTGACAG
The DNA here is from genome assembly GCA_002392545.1 of Ruminococcus sp. UBA3855. Taxonomy (GTDB): domain Bacteria; phylum Bacillota; class Clostridia; order Oscillospirales; family Ruminococcaceae; genus UBA3855. Next base: position 31,690 of record DGHF01000146.1, on the reverse strand, counting down.
CACTGGATTCGTCACTTTCCTGAATACGGCACTTCAGGTCAGCCGCAATCATTGCATCATAAATTTCCTGTGTTGCTTGAAAAATCATGATTCATACCTCCTTCAGATAGAAACAAAATAAATTATTCTTCCCCTGCATACTGAATCAGTACAGGGTAAGCATCTTCCACGGCTCTGGAAGCTCTTGCAAGCAGTTCCAATGCAATCGGTCCTGTATTTTGCGCATTGAGCGGAACATCAAACGCAATACTAACTGTTTGTTCTTCCTCATCAATCGTGAACTTTGCATAACGATACCTGCAATTCAGCTTATTGACAGCATGAAGAAGAGGTGTTGTCAGCATCGGGTCATAGTGCACAAGGTCAGGGACACGAAGTGAAACATCATTGTCATTGTCCTTGGAAATGAAAAACACCTCAAAGCTGGTTGCTCTTCCAGTCATACCAGCAATCAAAATACTGGAATGGTCAAGTTCTTTTACAATGCAGTTCAGTCCAGCATCTTGAAACGCTTCGTAAATTTCACGGGTTGCCCTATACATTTTGCTCCCTCCTGTCCGTTGGATAGCTTAGGCTACTATTATAACATATTTTCTAAAGAATAGCAAGTAGTTTCTTTGAAATATGGATATTTTGACAAAAGATTGCTATTGATTATGTGCATATTGACTAAAATTTTTCACCATTTCCACGTTGCAAAAAGCTGAAATTTTTTCTTCGGTTCGTCAGGGTGTTCAGCAGTATATCTTGCGGAATATTCGTAGAAAGAGGCAATTCCAATAAGAATGATTCCTGCCAAGAAAAGGTAAATTCCCCAATGAAGCGAAGTCCAGAATTTCCACGTCATGCGAATGGTCATGAATACCAGCATTGCAAATCCCAGTGTGAACCAGCGTAATCTCTTGACGGCGAAACTCCCTGCCAGAATTCCAAAACTGAATACTACTAACAAAATTGCATCTGTGACATTTCCATATCCCAGACTTGCAAACAGTAACACTGTCATGGTAATGCAATACATCACAAATCGAGCCTGATGGACATTTTCTTTGTACGTTTTCGGAAGAATGAACAGCAATGAGAAAATAAACAGATGAACCGGAAATACATACATCAATATTTGTAATGTGTTAATGTCATTGATTCGCAAATCATAAATAATTTCAAACGGGTCTTCTACATTATGGAAAAAGATGGTCAGACAGCCGAATAATGATGCCAGCAATGCCGGAATGTATCGGTTTTGTACTCTGCCAATGTATAACAATGAATAGATTGACAGGAATAAGCAAACTAATATTGACGGATACCAGTTAATGATGGAAGCCACACTGAATATCGCCAGAACTCCGGTTAATAATGCCCAGTCAGTCTGTCGTTTGCCCTCTTCAGTGTTTCGGAACTGAGGGAGTAAAATTCTCCCTAAAATTGCCAATGTCGCCAGAATCGCCAGCAATAAGAACACCTGAACAATTTTCAATCCGCTTGTTCCATTGGGGATGGAAGATAAATAGCGCAAATTGTCAATCATTTCTCTTGCTGTGAAAAAGAACAGCACCAATTGAGGAACGGCGACTGCATTTCTATCTTTCCGCAGTAAGACGGCGGAAAATCCAAGCAGTATTACACATAACAGCAAGCCCCATGCAAAAAATCCGCTGTATTGCTCATCAAATCGGGAAGCTTCACTGAATGCAACCAGATATGCAGGTACAGCCACTAAAGATAATTCCACTGAAATCGTTTCCAAAAACGGCTTTGTTTCAGTTGTCCGCAGATGTTGCCACAAAAAGACCGTTTCCACAATGTACAGAATGCCGATTAACATCAATGTCAAAGCACAAATTTTATAGATTGACACTGAAGCAGTATTAAGTGTATTCTGGAATGCTGTTATTAAAAATACACATCCTGTCAGTGCACAGCCCTTTTCGAGTACAAATCTCCATTGCATATGTGCATACACCATCCCAGCCAACAGCCCCATTGCACAAATCCAGCTCATCCACAAAACCGGATTTTCCGTCTGCGTTGCAATGATTCCGGCACATGCGCCCATGGACACCCCGAAACACCAGAGTTTTTTGCTGATAAATGCCTGCACTAACAGCAATAATGCCGAAATCGCCAGCAATACTACAAATACATTTTTCTCCGGATAAGTCGCCCCTACAAATACTATCATCATGTAAAATATCATTGGCATGGTACTTGTCGGGAATGGGTGCTTTTCCATTTTCAACAGGAATACAATCGCCGTAATCATCAGAAATGGAAGCATCCACATCATATAATAATCATCTTGAAAAATACAAGTCAGTCCGCCTGCGAAGATGACAGGCAATGCAAAGAGAAAACCTCCGGCTTTGAAATTTTTCATGGTTTCCGGATTCAATTTCGGGATGTTCTCAAATGCCAGCATGAAAATTGATACAAGACCTGTCACCAGCAAAGAGGATTCCGCTTCTGAAAGAAAATCCATCGACGGAAAATCTGTAATCCCAATGCCAAAATACAGCATTGCCAATCCAAAACCAAATATACCCCAATGAAGATTTTTTCTCAAAAATCGCTCGTTCACAAACAAAATCGCCATTATCAGTGAAAGAATGACTTTCGTCAATGCATCTGCCCTTGTCAGGGTGAACAGGAACACATACAGCATCGGATACAAAAACCAGATACACGCTTTCGCTGTCGGGGTGTCGGGCTTGCGTTTCAAATACCATTCTGTCCAGAACGTTGCCACCACTGCAAATAGTACCCCTGCGACTTGATGGAATGTGTTTTCACGAAATACAATCACCGCTAAAAATTTTGTGAAGTAAAAATACGCTCCGGTAATGCCTGACAAACTCAGCCATGCCAAAAATTTACTTTGGTAATTGTACCGCCCAAGATATGCCGTCCCTGCAACACATAAATATATCACTGACTGTAATAATAATTTTCCGTCTCCGTGAAATGAGAACCAGTGCCCGAATAATTGAAACTGTCCGATTCCGCCCAATGCCAATGGTAAAAAAATACAGCCTAAAATATAGAATGCAAGCCCTGTCTTTGGCAGTTTCAGCACTTTTTCAGCAAGATGATTCACTCCAAAGGCAATGACACTCGCTGATAATAATGCAATCGCCCTGACCGGATTCGGCAATAATTCCCACGTACTTGTTAAGAAAATGACTCCGCCTAAAAATATGAATCCTACTCCGGCTATCAATAACAATGGAATGGGGGAAAAGGGCTTTTTCGGTTTGGGGGGTGGATTGAAATTGATTCCCTCCGGAATGGGTTGTACTTCGGGTTCATTTTGTTGTGGTTCTGATGTTTCATATAAATTTTCGTACAGATTGGATGAAGATTTCACAACCGGTTCAACTTTTTTGGGGATGGGGTCATGAACTTCCGGTTTTCCGTACAGATTCAAATAATCATCAGGTTTTTGATTCATAAACATTCGCCTCCTTGACATCATATATACGTTTGAGAACATGTTTTTTTATGGGAATATGAGAAAATTATTTTTTTCTCTGGCTGGCATACTGCCGGATTTCGTGATATTCTTCTGTTGTAATTTCGCCGGATTCCAGCATTTGGCGGAGTTCCGCTTCACTTGGTATGTCGCCTGTTGTGAAGTAATCTGTCGGGTCAGGCTCTGACATTATCACGGGTAAAATGCAGGAAATACCGCCTATCATTGAGAACAATCCCCAAATTACCCCAAATTGAGACACTCCCTCTAAAATTTCATAACAGAAAATTTTGATTAACATGGGAATAATGAAAATTGCATCAAATGCATTGATATCGTAGTCTGAAGGAACAGAATATGCACTGCCTTGAAAAAATATGGGAATTCCGAACAAAATAAGAATAATCCCTGTTATCATTTGTCGGTATGGGTGTAATGGTCTTTTGAATATTTTCATCCGGTTTTCCCCCTTATCAATATTTCGAACGTTCTACAATGTTAGTGACAGGGAACTGTAAAACATTACAAAAAAAACTGCTGTCTTGACAAAAAAGACAGCAGTATATTAAAAATATCACTTTTAATCGTGAACAAGTACAGGCATACCAACTTCTACCAATTCATACATCTGCTTTGCAACACTCAAAGAAAGGTTGCAACAGCCATGAGAACCATTATACATATAGATATTGCCACCATATGCACCTCTTGAAAGGTCATGGAAGCCACAGCCTAAATAGTTGAATGGCATCCAGTAATTAACGAACTGTTCGTAGCCTTGAACGGCATATGTACCAAGAATTCTGTCCTCTTCCTTCGACCAGATGTGGCACACGCCACGAGGTGTCCGACGCTCAGGGTTGGTTTCTGTACCGGTAACACAGTCGGCAGAAAGCTGTACTTCGCCGTCAATATATACCCATACGTGCTGTGCGGAAATATCAAGCTCTACATAAGTATCGCCGATGTCGTTCCGGTCACGGACGTAACCTCTATAAGTATATTCCGGCTCAACTACGACACTTTTTCCTTCTTTCATGAGGTTGACCAGCTGGTTGACGGTTGCCTCCTGATTGATGAGCCATCCATAATTGCTGGAGTAATTGCCATCCCATGGAACAGTAATTTTTCCGTCAAGAGTTGACATAAATTCACGGGGTTTTCCGTAGGTGTCTGTTTCGTCCGCCATTTCGGCAACGAATGCGCTGACTTTGTTTCGGTCAAAGGAAACTTCTCCATTCATATCCGTGATGATGTGTCCTTTTTCGTCGGTGGCTATCCAGTCAAGAATCATTCCGCTGTCAACAATCTTTTTCCGGTCGGAAAAATCAAAGCTGATATTGCAGTGTGAAAACCCTTCGTAAACATCCATTTGCGGTGCTAAGTCTTTGGAAGTGATTTCGGGCTGATAATCGTCATAACAGCCGGAGTCCAGCATATTGATGGTGGTTACACCAAGGCGAAGCTGATTAGCCGTGTACTTCAAAAGGGTATAGACATTGAATTCATTTCCCAGAGATTCCGGCTCAATTTCGAAAGTTCCGTCACCATTCAGGACAATTTGTGCATTTTGTGATTTTTGGTCGCCCCAGTCGTAGGATGTAAGGAGCTGACAAAGTGCCGGTTCAGAGTAGACAAAATCAAAATTGACATTGTACTGTGTCGGTTTGAATAATTTTTTCACCCATTCATATGGATTTTCTGCGGCTGCATCCGTCAAAGCACCATTTGGAATGAAATATTTCCCCATAAATTCTTCAGAGGAGAATGTTGCCTGTTTCCCATCAGCGGCAACAAATGTGACTTCACAGATTCCGGCATTGTCAATCAGTGTATCTTCTGCTTCATCCATGCCCATGCCGTCAATTTTAACTGCGTTGACGTAGGTATTGGGCAGGAATTTTTCATGATAGGTATTTGCAACGAGAAAATAACTTGCCACTGCGGAGGCTGCCAGACCTACCCCAATGAAAGCCGCTATCAACTGCATGGAAATTCCCTTGACAGCGACAGTGTCGTCAGACTTCTTCTTTGATACAGTGGGGGCTTTGTTCGGGAGGGAAGTTTCTAAAACGTCGGAATCCTC
>DGHF01000146.1:0-26087 GCA_002392545.1 Ruminococcus sp. UBA3855 | reverse complement strand
TCCTCATCATCAACAAAATTTTCTTCTTCAAGAGCGGAAACTTCTCCCACCTCTTCTTTATCTTGGGTTGTGGGTTGTGGTTCTTCTTTTTCCGGCGCAACAATGCCGACAGTTTTAGTAGGCTTTTCGGTCTTCCGTGGTTCAGCAGTCTTTACAGCTGACGTGATTTCGGAAACAGGGATTTCTTTGGTATCTGCGCCAGCCTGAATTTCACGCTCATTTTTGACAGGTTTTGCGGGAGCGGTTTCGGGCTTATCAGCAGTTTCCGTCTGCTGGTTGTTTACATTTGCCAAAGCTGCTTTAATCTTTGCCATTTTCTGCTTACGGGCGTCAGCAGTTTTTTCTGAGACAGGAGCAGTCACCGGAGCTTTTTCAGTTTCAGCGACTTCTGAACTTTCTTCCTGTTTCGGGGACTTTTCCATAATCGCATTGATAAGCGCATCCAGTTCTTTCTGATTCTGCACAGTCATCATCCTTTCCAAGTACATACACAAAATTGACGGACAGCAGGAAACTGCACTGTCTACTTTTAGTATATCACATTCTGATTTGTAATGAAATGAAAATTGAATTACAATTTCGTAACAAATTGTAACTTTTTTAAGAAAGAACACCGCCGAATGATAACGGCGGTATCCTGTATGCTTGATTATACTTCTGCATCAGTAGGAACAATAATTTCCTCTGTGGGAGCTGGTTCTGTGGGGTCAATGACTTCCTCAGCCGGTTCAGTTTCATCTTCGTTGGGTGGGATTTTGTCATTGCTTGTGGGGTCAACGATTTCCTCAGTTGGTTCAGTTTCGGGCATATCAGTTGTCGGCTCTAAATCGTCATTTTCAGTAGGCTCAGGAGTCGGCTCATCAGGATTGTTGATGTATGTACCGAATACCTTCTGCTTTACAATGGCAAGGTCAATGACGTTCACCTTTTCGTCTCCGTTCACATCAGCAGCAAGGGCCTGTTCCTGTGTAAAGGAAGCCTGTTTGACAATGTACTTCTGCAATGCAATGACATCAAGGAGGGATGTTTCACCATCGCCGTTTACGTCGCCGTTGCCGGAATTATCGGGAAGGAGGTTATTTTCCTTCATGAAGTCCTGAACAGCGGTGGAATTGCTGACGATTTCGATATTGGTGTCAGGGGCGGGGTTTGCGCCCTCGCTGTATCCGATTGCATAATCGCCAACTTTCGTCACACCATCCGGAATAACCAGAGGATTCAGGGAAGAACAGCCAGCAAGTGCGTACTGCTCAATCTTGGTAACACTTTCCGGAATATTCAGAGTTTCCAGAGATTTGCAGTTATAGAGAACATGGTTTGTCAAACTGGTCAGGTTGCTGGGAAGTGTCACATCTGTCAAGGAAGTGCATCCGGCAAATGTCCAGATACCAATATTTTCAAGCTCGCCTTCAAATGTTGCACTCTTCAAGCCGTCACATCCGCAGAATACATAACCGCCGATTGATTGCAAAGAAGCCGGAATAACTACGGTTTCCAAAGCATCACAATCATAAAATGCATAGTTTCCGATTCCGGAAAGACCCTCCGGAAGTGTCACGGAAGCAAGGTCTGTACATTTGCAGAATGCATATGCACCAATCTTGGTAACTGTTGACGGAATATTGACAGAAGTCAGGGCGGAACAGCCATAGAATGCATTGTCACCGATTCTGGTTAATGTCGGAGGAAGGGCAATTTCCTTCAGAGCTGTACAGAAACTGAATGCAGTATTGCTGATAATCTTGATGCTGTCCGGAATGATAACCTCTTCCAGAGCGGAACAGTCAGAAAATGTATTCATATTGACAATATCGCAACCGGAAGAAAGCTTGACGGAAGTCAGTCTTTTGCAGTTGTTGAATACTTCGTTGTCTACTCTTGTGACATTGTCTGGAATTTCAATTGCAACCAGTCCAGAATAAGAGAATGCACCCATACCAATGGATTTGCAGGTTGACGGAATCGAAACTTTTTCAAGGTTGCTGTCCAGATATGCAAAGAAAGACGGAATATTGGTAATACCCTCTTCAAAGGTAATGCTTTTCAGTTCCGGACAACCACTTGCAACATAACTACCCATCAAGGTTACTGAACCCGGAATGGTGAGTTCTGTCAAGGCACTGCAATGAGAAAAGGCTTCATTTCCGAGGTTGGTCAGTCCCTGAGGCAGTGTAATGGTTTTCAGGCTTTCGCAGGAAACAAACGCATCATCACTGATGGTGGTGACACCTTCCATGCCCACAACTTCTTCCAGTGCAGTGCAATTGCTGAACGCATTCACGCCGATTCTGTTGACAGTACTCGGAATGGTGACTTTTTTCAGATTCTTTTTCCCCTGAAATGCTTCTTTGTAAATAACTTCTACAGGAAACGTCAGACCAGATTTTTCGTCGGTTATTTCGGACGGAACTTCAAATTCAGTCAGTTCGTCATTGTCCAAAGAAATAATCTGCATGTAGCCAGCCTGTACGTACTGGAAAGTATAATTCCCTTCTGCATCCTGATAGTATCTTGTAGGTTTCCAGCCAACTTTTACGTCTGCATCTGCTGCGGAAACACTGAAATCACTGGTCAATACTCCAGTTTGTTCCAGAACAGGCGCACCAATTCCGAAGACCAGCACGAACGCAAGCGCACCAGCGGCAATTCTTTTCTTGTTCATCAAAAATCTTCCTCTCTTTCAAATATTTGGCAATGGTATCAGTCTTTCACAATATAATCCTTCGCCCCTCTGCAAAAGATATATTCACTCTCATTATAACCGATTGCAAGGCATTTTGTCAAGAGATAGAAGTATTCTTTTGAATGTCGGATTGTGAAAAAAATGCATTCGAAATTTGTGCATTTTTGCCAAAATCAATCGTTTAAGATTTTGGGAGCTTCTGCGTTTTCCAGTTCAAACTGCTTTTGAATGCGTTCATCCCTCGTGTCAAAAATTTGCCATACGGAGAGAATTGCAAGCAAAAAAGCCGGAACTATTACGGGAAAGATTCTGTCATAATACATTTCGCTCACTGGTTTCATGTTTTCGCCGATTCCTGAAAAATTCTGGTCGGCATAGGCGGTAAATTTTGAAAGGATTGTCATGCAGGTCACACAGCCGATACAGGCGGAAAGCATCGAAATAATGTTTAATTTCCAGAATTTTGCCTTTTTCCCGAACAATAACAAAACCGTCCCGAAACACAACAGCCCTCCGCCGATGTACATTCCAATAGAAAAATTCCGGAAGATTGCCGGATAATTACCGGAATTGAAATTATACATCCATCCCGTCGCCGACATCATCACCATGAAACATGGATAAATCAGCGTTGTAATGACAAGAATCACTTTCAGAAATATTTGCAATACTTTTTTCATTGATATGACCTCTTTTCAGATTTCTTTCCATTCATAAAATATCATGAATCGGTTCAAACTAATTTCGTGCATGAACCATGCACAGAAAGCAGGTGAAACATGAGAAGGAAATTTTTGACAGCTTTGATAGCTGTGGGATTGTTTGCATTTCCAAGCAGTCTCTCTCTTTACTATCATACCCATCTTTCCGACAGATATTATACCCGACAGAATGAGCCGTTAGAGCTTTCCACGCTGTTCCCTGTGAGTGCTGAACCGTGTCCGACTGTTACCGCTGTTTCGCAGACAGGCGACACCGTTCAGCGGACAGTATTCCGCTTATTCGGGATTTTCCCCATCAAAACGGCGGAGATTCAACCCATTTCAGAAGTGAGGCTTGTTCCGTGCGGTCAGCCGTTCGGGGTGAGGATGCTCATGGATGGTATCATGGTGATAGGTTTCGGAGAGGTTGCCGGAAAATCAGGACATTGCTGTCCGGCTGTGACTGCCGGATTGCAGGAAGGTGATATTATCCGCCAAGCCAATGACAGCCCGATTCAGTCAACAGCTGATTTCCGTGAACTGGTTGCTGAGGGGAAAGAATTGCTGTTGACCGTTGAGCGTGACGGCGAAATCATGGAAATTCCCCTGAAACCAGAATATTCTCTTATCAACCAATGTTTTCAGACTGGATTATGGGTCAGAGACAGCACCGCAGGAATCGGAACACTGACTTACTTTGAACCCGAAACCGGATATTTCGGCGGATTAGGTCACCCCATCTGCGACCCCGACACCGGAGAGGTTATCCCCCTTGCAAGCGGTGAGGCGGATACTGTCACCATCAGCGGGGCGGTGGCAGGGTCTGCCGGAATCGCCGGACAATTGCAGGGCTATTTTTCCGGAGATGCACCCATCGGGACACTTTACTGTAACAGCTGTTACGGCGTTTTCGGGCAATTGTACCAAATACCCGATGTTCCCTCTATTCCTATGGCATTGAAACAGGAAATCACACTCGGAGAAGCTGTCATCCTGACAACCGTTTCCGGCGATACCCCGCAAGCTTACACTGTTGAAATTGTTTCGATTGATTACACGGAAGATACCAGAAATATGGTGATTGAAGTCACAGATGAACGATTATTACAGAAAACAGGCGGAATTGTGCAGGGCATGAGCGGAAGCCCTCTTTTACAGAATGGTCATGTGATAGGGGCGGTCACTCATGTGTTTGTCAGCAATCCGGCGCAGGGTTATGCGATTTTCGCCGAAACCATGTATGAATATATGCACGAGCCTTCCGGCTTTTCATGAAAATAAAAGAAATGGCACTGCCGGTAAAGGCAGTGCCAGCAATCTGCAATTTTTCCTCAGGAATCAAACCTCAAGAATGCAATGTCAAAGTCTGTCTTATCTGGTTTCGTCGCTGAAACCGCTCTCAACCAGCTCAACCAAAGCTTCAACAGCAGGCTGTTCATCAACGCCATCAGCAATGATGCGGATGTCTGTTCCGCCTACGATACCCAGTGAAAGGATACCCAGCAGACTCTTGGCGTTTACTCTGCGTTCCTTCTTTTCAATCCAGATAGAAGACTTGAATTCATTAGCCTTCTGGATGAAAAATGTTGCCGGTCTTGCGTGCAGACCTACCTGATTCTGAACTGTTACATCTTTTACAAACATATCAAACTCTCCCATCTTTCTGTGATTGTTTCAATCCACACCGTAGCCCTGATGATGTCAAAAATTAAACCATGATGATTCTGTTATCTGAATGTAATGTGTTTTGGCTTCCTGTGTATACTGTTATTATACAATCAAAATTTAATTTCGTCAATGGTTTTTTTGCATAAGAAACCGTTTTTTGTAAAAATTCTACGGTTTGACAAAATACCAGATGTATTACCTCTCAGGTCTTTGTATATTATCACAATAATATCTTTTGTGAAATATCTTATCCGTATGAGACAAATTTCAACTGCTTTTTTTGGTAATAGTGCTAAAAAAAATCCATAAACCGGAAATGATTTACCCCTGTCGCTTTTCTCTGCGAAAATTATTCTGAAACAGATAATTACAGACAGCAAATTTGATTTGTGCAAAATTTTGCTGTCTGTAGTATTGGTTCAATTGTAAAATATTTTCAGCCATTTCAATTTTGGAAACTGTGAAAATTGGATGATGATTACAGAAAAAAGCAATGTCAATGCCACAACAATTAAGAAGAAAAGACAGCTTCTTTCAATTAAGGTATCTTTCACATAGTCAAATAATACTGACTTGATTCCTGCATGAATGAAATAAATTAAAGTGCTCATTTTCCGGAGTTGCTGATAAATGGGGTGAGGCGGTAATTCTACCTGAATCAGCCACGAAAAAGCAAAGAATACAGCTGGAATTAGACATAAATACATATCATTTTCCCGAATTGAATGCAAGGATTTTAACACATACATTTCAATCACTAGTAAAATCATGGAAACTATAAAGCCTGTTAGGGACTTGATTTTTGATAATCTTCCATCGTGATAGGCGAACGCCACACCAATTGCCACGAAAACAAATGCATCAAATAAACCGTTTCGGGTTGTCGAAATGATATCTTCTACAAGTTTGAGCAGTTTCCATACTGTGGGAAATGCCTGTTGTAACGGCTTTATCAGAATAAACCACGACTGCGCCAATAGTCCCACAAAATACAAAATTCCTGAAAAAATCAAAATCTTCCGGACTGAGATTTTGCGGAGTAGCAAAAACGAAATCAGTATGACCGCAAAAATCGTCGCCGGAAGATACCATAAATGATAGTAACTCCCCACAAATACAAAGTTTCGGGCATACTTGAACAGTTCATAGAAAATTCCCTTGTCGCTGTGAATGATAGATTGAATTATAAACGGCAGATAAACCGCCGACCAGATGAGATATAATTTTCCAAGATGGATGGCATATTTTTTTGTGGGTGAAAAATCAAATTGCTCCGTTGTTTTCCGATATAGAAAAAATCCCGAACATACGAAAAAGAATGGTACGGCGATCCGTGTTAAGCAATTCTGAATATAATCATTGAAAGTATCAATTAAAACAGAATTTTCCTCAGGAGGATGCCCGAACGGGGCAACGTGTATCATAACAACCATGACAGAACATATCAATTTTGCCAAATCAATGGCATTGTAATTTTTTCGGGTAGCATTTGTTTCTGTCATGTTTCGGATTCCTCATCTTTTCGATTCCATTTTTCCAACATATCAGGGCGTTTTTCTCTGGTGACACGGAGGCTTTCTTCCCTGCGCCACTGCTCAATTTTGACGTGATGACCGGAAAGCAGGATTTCCGGCACGGCTTCGCCCTCCCAGATTTCCGGTCTGGTGTACTGCGGATATTCCAGCAAGCCGGAAAAATGGCTCTCCTCTTCAAAGGCAAGGGCTGAGGGTAACACCCCATGACACATTCTTGCAATGGCATCTGTTAAAACCAGTGCCGGCAATTCTCCGCCTGTCAGGACATAATCACCAATCGAAATTTCTTCATCCACAATCTTGTCAAGAATCCGCTGGTCAACTCCTTCATAGTGTCCGCAAAGGAGAAATAAACATTCTTCCTCTCCCATCTGCGAAAGGCGGACAGCTGTATTCTGTGTGAGGGTCTTTCCCTGCGGTGACAGGTAAATCACATAGGGATTTTTACCCAATTCTTCACAGACCGCTTTCCAGCATCTGTGAATGGGGTCAGCCTGCATGACCATTCCCATCCCACCACCAAAAGGCTTGTCATCTACACGACGGTGTTTGTCAGTGGTATAATCACGGATATTCCGGCAGTGAATTTCCAGTGCACCGGATTTTCTCGCCCTGCCGATAATACTTGACGAAAGATAGGCTTCACACATTTCAGGAAAAAGCGTTGCTATTTCAATCCGCATCGTCAAACAATCCTTTCAGGGGGCGAATGGTCATCGTTCCATTTTCGAGACTGGTTTCAAGAACCACTTCCGGAATGGCTGGTGCAAGATACTCTTTTTTGTCCTCTTCATTCCAGATGGAATAGACATCATTTGCGCCTGTCTGCATCACATCACGGATAGTTCCCCAGATTTTACCAGTATCCGCATCAATGACTTTCAAGCCGATTAAATCCTGAATGAAATAACAGCCCTCTTCCAGTTCAACTTCTTCCCTGTCCATATAGAGAACTGTTCCACGGAGTTTTTCAGCCTGATTTCTGTCTGTGCATCCTTCCAACTGCATCAGAACCACATTCCCCTGAATCCGTGCATTCAGGACGTTGACGGCATTTTTACCGTTTTTGTCTGTATACAGCGTATCAAACGAACACAAAAACGCCGCATCGTCACACCAAGGGTAGACTTTCACCTCCCCATGCAGACCATGGACGTTTGTGATTTTTCCGATTTCTAAAAACTGTTTCTGTTTCATAATTGACTCCAGAATCAGCCGATTTCAACAGCGACATTCTCCAGACCATATCTGGATGCACTGGAACGCATAATTGCACGGATTGCTTTGGCAATTCTGCCCTGTTTCCCGATAACTCGCCCCATATCGTCATCAGCTACATTCAGATGAAATACAACTGTTCCCTCTTCGTCGGGTTCATCCTGTGTAATCTGAATTGCTTCCTTGTCGTCAACAAGTCCGGAAACGATTGTAAAAAGTAATTCTTTCATATTTTCCTCCAAAATGCGACAATCGGAGATGAAGCCCCTGAAAGGCTTCCCCTCCGCTTCGCTGATGATTAAAGAACGCCTTCCTTTTTCAGAAGTCCCTTAACGGTATCAGTCGGCTGTGCGCCCTTGCCAATCCAGCTCTTAGCCTTCTCAACATCAACCTTCACAACAGAAGGTTCTTTTGTCGGGTCATAATAACCGAGTTCCTCAATGAATCTGCCGTCTCTCGGATAACGAGAATCAGCAACTACAATACGATAGAAAGGAGCTTTCTTAGCACCCATTCTTCTCAGTCTGATTTTTACTGCCATTTGTTTTCACCTCCATGTGAAAATGTATTTATATCAAGCGGAATTTCCGCATTGACAGCATTACTTTTTCTTTGCCGGCGGATTATTCGGGTTATCGAAATTCATGCCAGCGAAAGCACGTCTTGCCTGACGCATCATGGCTTTGTTTTTCTTGCCATTTTTGGGAGTAAAGCGTTTCATGAGCTTTTGCATTTCTGCGAACTGCTTCAAAAGGCGGTTCACGTCTTCTACCTTTGTACCGCTTCCGGCTGCAATTCTGCGCTTTCTTTGCGGGTTGATAATAGAAGGCTTTGCACGTTCAGCAGGGGTCATGGATAAAATCATTGCTTCCAGTCGATAAGAGTACCTCTCATCAAGGGCATCTTCCGGAATTTTGTCACCCCCCGGAAGCATGGAAACAATCGATTTCAGAGAACCCATTTTCCGGATTTGCTTCAACTGGTCAAGCAAATCATTCATGTCAAATCCTTCAGATGTGATTTTCTTTGTAAGCTTTTCTGCATCTTTCTTGTCAATAACGGTTTCTGCACGTTCAATCAGGGAAAGTACATCACCCATTCCCAAGATTCTGGATGCCATTCGGGACGGATGGAACAATTCGAAATTATCCAGCTTTTCACCAGTTCCCACGAATTTGATGGGCTTACCAGTTACCGCCAATACAGACAATGCTGCACCGCCTCTGGTATCGGAATCAAGTTTCGACATCAAAACGCTGTCAATTCCTAATGCATCATCAAACGCCTTTGCAACGTTGACAGCATCCTGTCCGGTCATGGCATCAACTACCAGCATAATTTCATTGGGTTCAGTTGCAGTCCTGATGTTCTGCAATTCCTCCATCAGTTCGGTGTCAATGTGCAGACGACCAGCGGTATCTAAAATGACATAATCGTGACCGTAGTCTTTCGCATAGCGTACCGCCTGTTTCGCAATGATAACAGGGTCAATCTGTCCCATTTCAAAAACTTTGACTCCAGCTTTTTCGCCGACTACCTGCAATTGCTGAATTGCTGCGGGGCGGTAAATATCACACGCTGCCAACATGGGGCGGTGTCCGTCATCTTTGAGCATTTTCGCCAGTTTTGCAGAGTGGGTTGTTTTACCTGAACCCTGCAAACCGCACATCATAATAATTGTAGGCGGTTTCGAGGCTTCATTCAGTCGGGCATTGTCATTGCCCATCAATGCAACCAGTTCATCATTGACAATCTTGATAACCTGCTGTGCTGGTGTCAAACTGGAAAGAACTTCTTCCCCGACTGCCTTTTCTGTGACCTTTGCCACGAAATCTTTGACAACTTTGTAACTGACATCTGCTTCCAGAAGTGCAAGACGTACTTCACGCATTGCCTCCTTGACGTCGTTTTCCGTCAGTCTGCCATGTGATTTCAATTTTTTAAAGACGTTATTCAGCTTTTCAGAAAGTCCCTCAAATGCCATAGTAACACCTCGTTTTCGTCAGTTTCATGCAGATTCAAGGGCATTTTCCGCCGTTTCTGCAATTCGTTCCACATCCGGACAGGCTGAACGTGCATTGTCTCGGATTTCGGTTAAACTTTCCCGAATGTGGTCAAAACGTTCCGCAAATCCAAGCTTCTCCTCTGTTTCGGTCAGAATTGCTTCGGAATGCCGGAGACTGTCATTGACTGCCTGTCGGGAGATTTGCAATATTTCCGCTATTTCGGAAAGGGAGTAATCCTCATTATAGTATAACTCCATGACATCCCTCTGACGGTCAGTCAGGAGATTTTTATAACAGTCATACATCCGGACAAAACGGAAGTCAAGCTTATTCTGCTGTCTTGCCATTTCTCCACCTCCGGACTTGTCAAGTAAAACTGCTTTCCAGACATTCACCAGTATATCATATTTTCAAGAGAAAGTCAAGGAACTTGACAAAGATTTTATTTTTTCGGCATTCTGCACAAAAAGTCCTCTCAATCTGAGAAGGCTTTTGATGTATCAAGTCCAATATAATCGCTTTATCAATCCATGCCACCGCACGAAATAAACCGTTGACGGCGGATATTCCGTTTTCAGGTAGAGACGATATTTCCCGCTTGGCAAGTAATAGACCAATATCGAGCTATGTCTTCTGGGGTTGTATCTTTCGAAATAGGGCACAAGGTAGCTGTAACCCACATCAACAGCACAGTATTCCAGATTCTTCGGGATACTCCTCCAATACAAATAGCGGAATATCAAGTAAAATATTCCCACCAGTGAAATTAGTATTGCCCCCCAACAAATGTATTGAATTACCATTTCTTCCTCATTTAGCAAAAAGCAAATCGAAAAAGCAACTGCAATACCATAGTAGGCAAGATTCAGTAAGTCGTCTTTGGTTTGTCTTTGCATACCAATCAAAATATGGGCTGTTTCGCTGTATCGGAAATTGCTATATTCAATGACAAGTGGTTTCCACTCCGGCGGTTGAGCATTGGCAATTTGTTCCCTGTCGCTTTTGGTCGGAAAATTTACCACAATGAAAGTTATCAGCATCGTAAGCAGAGGAATCGCTAACGTGATAATAAATGCTAATTCCTCATTCATGGGGATGATATCTGTTCCCATCGTTAAAACCAAGGCAATAAATGCTAAAACCGCCCCTATCAATGAAAGACAAAATATCATTGCACCACGTCCGCCAAACGGACAGGAAAATTTATATTTCCACATGATGTCACCTCCGATTTTTTGCCAATATTACTGATTTTTGATAATTTCCAGCCACGCATCAAATTTTTCACGACTTTTTTCATACCAATCATTTGTAATGTAATAATATTTATTGTTAAATAAAAAAGGTTCTTTCCAGTATCGAAAACGGTTATTTTTATCCTGTATTTTTTTCACATCGTCTGTCCAAAATGGATGATAAATTCCAAAAATTAGTTTGGAGTATTCTGCATCAGAAAGCAACTGAATTTGATTTTCTGAAAAAACATGTTGCTCCTTTTCAAGTTCTCGCATACATTGTTGAACATATTTTCCAATTTTTCCATTTGGAGGAACTTTGGCTTTTTCAGTTCTTTTTGGCATTTCTCTTTTTTGTGGTAAATATGTTTCGTCCAAATAAATATGAAATTCATTCAAACTTTCACCCAAAAACGACAAAATGTTTTTGAGTAATTTTGTAATATAATTTGATGACATTAAGGTATAAACATAGACATTTGTGCCTTGGATTTTTTCGCTTCTCTCTGCAATTGGTGTATAACTGAAGTATTCAAATTCTTTTCCTCTAAACTGTGGGTTTCCAATTAAAGCAAAAGGAAAATTTCTGTTGATTTTTGTAAGCTCATTACAAAAAGTTATCAAAGCTTCTTTCCAGCTGGTTACTTCATATCTTTTTCCACGAAATACAAAGGCAGTAATCTTCTTATAGGTAAAATCTTCTGAAAGATGGTGAATTATTTCCCTGTCAGGTGAAGGGGCTGTGGTTTTGGAAGTTTCTGGAAGATTTACATAATCAAGATAAGTATTGATATTTTCTTTGTACACACCCAAAATGTCCCTGTATCTTGTCAGTTTTTCATACTCCTTGTCGTCATCATTTTCAACAGCCTGTTTTCTGCGGGTTTTCAAAACCTCAAGAGCCCTGTCAAGCTCAGAAAGCAACATTTCCGACGCATAACAGATATTAGAGGCTATTTCTGGTTCATTTTCGTTCAGATAAGCATAAACTTCTTCTATTTTTCCCATGATATTCCTCCTTAATTAAAATAAACATTCTCACAGCGCAGGGACAAAATGTAAAGCAATTTCTGTACCTTTGTCGGGAACACTTTCGAGGGTAATTTTTCCGTCATGGAGCATCATGCCATGTTTCACGATAGAAAGCCCTAAACCAGTACCGCCGACTTCCTTTGAATGACTCTTGTTGACACGGTAGAAACGCTCGAAAATGCGTTCTTGGTCGGGGAACGGAATACCAATGCCATTATCCTTGATGCGGACAACTGCCATTTCTTCCTCTTTTTTCACTGTGACATGAACCCACCCATTCGGGCGGTTGTACTTAATTGCGTTATCGCAGACGTTGTAAATAATTTCCTCAACTGTCATGGGTAAGCCGATAATGGTAATATCTTCGCCCTCACAGGTCAATGTTACCTGTTGTTGTTCGGCATTGATGGCAAGACGTTTTCCGACTTCCTCGCAGACGGAAAGCAGGTTGATTCTGGTATGCTGTTCTTCAGGTTGCTGGTCAATGTCTTCCATTCGTGAAAGTTTCAGAATGTCATTGACAAGGGTCATGAGCCGTTGTGCTTCTTTGTAGATATTATCAGCGAAATGGGGAATATCCTTTTCCTGTGCGATTCCATCACGGATAATTTCTGCAAAGCCTGAAATGGATGTCAGGGGCGTTTTCAGTTCGTGGGAAACGTTTGCAGTAAATTCACGGCGGATTAAATCTTGGTTTTTGTGTTCTTCCTTGAGAGTTTCCATTTGACGGTGAATCTGCTGATTCTGAGAAATCAACCGACGGATAAAAGGCTTCATTTCTTCGTAAATATCACGGTCGTCAGGGTTTTCAACATCCAGCTGGTTAATGGGTTTCATAATTTTGTGTGAGAATCTGGATGCCAGCACAAAAGAGATTATCAATGCCAAAAGAATAATAATTACAATATGGTTCAGCATATGATATATCAGAACAAAGACAGTATCCGGTGTCATGGAGACACGAACAACATTTCCGTCACGCAGTCGAATGGCATAATTCGCCGTTTCACGCAACAGGGACTGTGAATATCTTGCACTGTCTCCCTCACCGTTCTGTAAGGCTTCCTGCACTTCCTCACGCTGTAAATGGTTTTCCATCTGTTCAGGTTTCAGCATACTGTCAAATAAAACTGTTCCATCAGAGGAAATCACCGTGGTTCTTGTACCGCTTCCGTCACGGGTAGCATGCAGGAAATCCCATCCGTTCAGGTTGATGACGGAAGCGACATATAAACACTTGTCTTTCAGTTCGCCGATGTTCCGCCTTGCTAAGTAGTTATTCATAGCAAACATAATGAGCGCAAAACTCATCAGAAATACTGTCATGCAAGCGGCGAAAATTCGTTTTGTCAGTTCGTTCCGCATGTTCATTCCTCCAGTTTATAGCCGATTCCCCGAATGGTGCGGATGTATGCACCGGCTTTTCCCAATTTCTGGCGAAGTGTACGGATATGTACATCAACCGTTCTGTTTTCACCATCAAAGGAATAACCCCATACTTGATTTAAAAACTGTTCCCTTGTGAGAACGAGTTCCCGATTCCGGAACAGGAGAATCAGCATTTCAAATTCTTTCAATGTCAGGGAAATATCGTTTCCGTCAACCTGTACAATGTGTTTTTCAGGGCTGACATATAAACATCCAATCTGATAGCCATCTGAATCGGTTTCTTTTCTGGTACGGCGAAGCAGTGCCTTAACTCTTGCAATGAGTTCCATCATGCCGAAAGGCTTTGTTAAATAATCGTCTGCACCCGAATCCAGTCCGACGACTTTATCATATTCACGGCTTTTAGCGGTAATCATCATGACGGGAATATCTGCCGTGGTGGGATTATGGCGGAGTTTCCTCAAAATGGAAAGTCCGTCTTCCTCTGGTAACATGATGTCAAGCAGAATCAGTTGCGGAAGTTCTTCTTCCATTCCGGCGAAAAATGTCGAGGGATATTCAAAGCCTTTCGCCATCATGCCGGAATTTGTCAGGGTATACACAACTAGTTCCCTGATACTGCTGTCATCTTCTACAAAATAAATCATCGGAGATACACCGCCTTTTTGGGTAGGTTGTCAGGGAATCCTGAAAAGTTTCTTTCCATTTTCACAACAAATGTCAACAATTTCTTGAGGGTCAGCGTTGCGGATTTCTGCAATCCGCTCCACAGTATAGGGAATCATCTGGCTGTCACAACGCTGTCTGCGGAAGGGAACAGGCGGAAGATAGGGACAGTCAGTCTCCAGTACCATGAATTCTGAGGGAATCCACTGCAATGTTTCTACTACCTTTCTGGCGGTCGGGTAGGTTGCAACCCCTCCAAAACCAAGGTACAGCCCCAGTTTTACAAATTCTTTCGCCATTTCTACCGAACCGCTCCAGCAATGCATGACACCTCTCGGACGGTATTCTTTCACGATTTCAAGCCCTTCTGCTATTGCATCACGGATATGGAGTATCACAGGCAAATCAAAACTTTTTGCAAGTTCCAGTTGAGCACGGAACATTTTTTTCTGTAAGTCTTTGTTATCATCTTTGCGATAATAGTCAAGCCCGATTTCTCCAATTGCCCGTACTTTCTCATGTGAAGTCATAGCGGTAATCTGCTGTAAATCTGATTCTTCATTGACATGGTTGGGGTGAATCCCCACTGCACACCATACAAATGGAAACTGTTCTGCCAAAGTCAGGGATTTTGCGGAATCTTCGGCGGTGCATCCTGCCAGCATGATACGAGTAACCCCTTCTTCCGGCATACTGGAAAGCAGTTCCATTCTGTCTTTGTTGAAAGCTTTGTCTGCATAGTGAGAATGGGTATCAAAAATATTGGTATATTTCATGATTCTCTCCTTTAGTTGCGGAAATATTCTGAAACGGAGCTGTAAAAATTATCACTCAGCAAAAATACATCCCCATCCTGTCCAACTGTTCCGGTGACAATACGGAAAGATGCAATAGTATTTCCGTAAGTAAACATATATTTGAGGGCGTTTTTTCTGTCTGCATAATCCATTGCAGAAATATCTGTATCCATGAGGTTGATTAAGCGTTTGAAATCGTAGTCCATGGAAGCAGTGATTCTCTCTGTATCAGTCTGGTTAATCATTTCGCTAATCATATCGGAAGTGACAGCATTTCTCTGAATTTCGCCCTGTCCTTCGGTATCGCCAAAGAGAGGGTATGTCATGAGCTTTTCCATTTGTGCTGCTCCGAGATACTGCGGTTCGGCACTGTCCTCAAAACCGTTTGTCTTGATGGGCACGCTGTAATAAACACCGCCGAAAATATTGCAGATTTTCTGGAAACCTTCTGACTTCAATACAACATAATGGTCAATCGAAATTCCCGATTCGTTTTCAATGGCTGTCTTGGCTGCCTGAATTCCGCTTTGTGTGAAAAATCCTGCCAGCGTGTCCTGTCTTCCGTCAACAACTGCCAGCATATTGGCAGGAAAAGCGAACAATGCCATTTTCTTATCCATGGGAATGAGTCTTGCAATCATGAATGTGTACTGAATGGGGTCATTTTTTTCATTCAGCACGAAAAGAATTGTGGAATTGTCTTCTTCCGTAGGTTTGGTGACATTTGTTTTCATCTGTACAATTTCCTGCTGATTGATTCCCAGATTCTGGAAGAGGTACATTGCAATGCCTCCAATGACCAGAATTCCCAGAAGAAACGACACCAAAAATGAAATCGCTACATGTCCCTGCTTCTTTTTCTTTGCCTTTGCCATAATAAAAATCCTCCTTGTAAAAGTTTTATATATCTACTTGCATTTTTGTAAAAGAAGTGCTATAATAGATATGTATGCTGTTTCTGCTAAAATCCACAGCGTTCTACAGCCCATTTTTCCGGTTTCGCCGGAAGTTCCGGAAGGTAGTCAGAATGTATCCAGCAATATGCCAGCCCAAGCCGTTTTGCATATTGCAGGGTGTACATCGAGCCGGAATGCACACTGCATCGACACACCGCAAGAACGGCGGAAGAACGTTCTACCATAAGACTGTTACGGCGCAGAAATGCTCCTTTCTGTTTCCATGAATCCGAAAGCAGGATGAGTTCATCTGCCTGTTCCTGCATCTGGTAAAGATGGGAAAGATTATAATGCATGACTTCAAAAAAGGTTTCATAATCGGTGCAAGGTTGTACACCAATTACATGGATTTCCGGATTGTTCCGGCGCAACTTGAAAAGATGCATTGCTGAAAGATAGTCAATTCCCTCCGCCATTCCAATGTAAAAATGTGTGAAGCCTGTCAGGATTGCATAGTCAAGATAATGACAGAGTACTTTCTCCAGTGCTTTCAGGTAGATGCCCTCAGGAAGTTTTTCGGGTCTGTGTCCTGTGATACAGAGTGAACGTTCCCACGGAATGTAATTTTGTGCTGACTGCAAGTCTGCCTGTTCCATCTGAATTCCCTCCGTTATGGTATTCTGTTACAGTCATATCTATTATAGCACAGAACAGCATAAACTACAAGTGAAAATTTTACTTTTTTCATAATTTTTACATTTCTGTTTCTGTTTCGATACCATTTCGAAACTTTTGGATAGTTGAAAAGGCTGTCCCAATGCTAACAAATAAGAAAGAAGGAGTCATATTATGCAGTATCGTGAACGTGTCTGGGCGGAAGTTTCTTTGGATGCTCTTTCACTGAATGTCGAAAATATCAAGAAAAAGATTGCACAGGCAGAGGAAGATATTGAGTATTGTGCAGTGGTCAAGGCGGATGCTTATGGACACGGTGAGGAATTTATATGCCGTCACTTGTATGAAATGGGTATCCGGTTTTATGCGGTTTCCAGCTTTGAAGAGGCTGTCCGTGTGCGGAAATGGTGTCCGGATGGGGAAATTTTGATTCTTGGCTATACTGCGCCGGAATGTGCGCCGATGCTTGCAGAATATCAGATTATTCAGACCATTGTTTCTGTAGAATATGCTAAAGAACTGGCGAAATTTGTGGAAGTGGGCTTTCCTGTCCGCTGTCATATTGCATTAGATACCGGCATGGGGCGGATTGGTTTGAGAACCGGACTGGAAACTGACCAGAAAGAACATTGTATTCAGGAATTAAAAGAGATTGCTCATCTGGACGGTCTGAACATTGAGGGACTTTTTACTCATTTTGCTGTTGCAGATGAAAAAGACTCTGATAATATTTCCTATACTATCAGACAGGAAACAGAATTTTTCGGCATGGCGGAATTATTCAAAGCCGAAATTGCACCTCTTAAACAAGTTCACTGCATGAACAGTGCAGCGATTCTTTACAGAAATCAATTGCCCAGCACTCTGGCAAGGGCTGGTATTATTATGTATGGACTCAAACCTAATGCCAATCTGGAAGTACCCATTCCCCTGACTCCGGTTTTGTCTCTGCGTTCTCGTATCAGCCATATCAAGACCGTTCCGGAGGGGACTTGTATCAGCTATGGGCGCACTTATACCACCCCTGCTGAAAAACGTATTGCAACAGTGACAATTGGCTATGCGGACGGATACAGCAGACAGCTTTCCAACCGTGGGGAAGTCATTGTCAAGGGGGTTCGCTGTCCCATTGTCGGGAGGGTCTGCATGGACCAGATGATGATTGATGTTTCCGCCGTCCCCGATGTGCAGACGGGTGATATTGTCACCTTGATAGGAACAGACGGCAACCAAACTATCACAGCAGATGATATTGCTCAGATTTGCGGGACAATCGGTTATGAAATTGTCTGCAATATTTCAAAACGTGTCCCCAGAATTTTCCTGAAAGACGGCAGGCAGATTCATGAAGATTCTTTGATATGACTAAAGCTGTTCATCCGGTCACTTTTGTAACAAAACGGGCACATATGGTACTAACATAGAAGAAATGGACAATCGACACTTGTCGAGTAAGTATGAATTATCATCATTATAATATGTATGATATTGACGATTGATGGAATTTGGAGGAAATCAATGAAAATTTACGCTTTGGGAATTGATGTCGGTTCAACTACGGTCAAAACAGTGGTTTGTGATGAGGACGGCAAAATTTTGCATTCCGCATATCAACGGCATTTTTCAAAGGTCAAAGAAACCGTGACAGAACAACTGCGAAGCATTCAGAATCAGTTTCCGGATGCACAATTTCGCTCTGCAATGACAGGTTCAGCAGGTCTGGGGCTTGCCAATGCTGCAAATATCAATTTTGTTCAGGAAGTTCATGCAGCGTTTCTTGCTGTCAAGACTTGTTATCCTGAGGCGGATACTGTCATTGAATTGGGCGGTGAGGATGCAAAAATTATTTTCCTGACCGGAGGAGTGGAACAAAGAATGAATGGCTCATGTGCTGGCGGTACGGGTGCATTCATTGACCAGATGGCAACGCTCCTAGGTATTACGGTGCAGGAATTGGATGAGGCTTCTTTGAGAGCCACCAGAACTTACCCTATCGCTTCCAGATGCGGAGTTTTTGCGAAGTCCGATATTCAGCCCCTCTTGAATCAGGGCGCAGCCCGTGAGGATGTCGCTTTCAGCATTTTCCGTGCTGTGGTAGACCAGACGGTTGCAGGACTGGCGCAGGGTCGTGAAATCAAAGGAAATGTATTATTTTTAGGAGGTCCTCTCTCTTTCCAGAAAGGATTAAGAAAGGCTTTTGTGGAAACACTCGGACTTTCTGAAGAACAGGCAATTTTTCCCGAACAAGCTCCCGTTTTCGTGGCTCTGGGAAGTGCGCTTTATGCCGAAAAAAGCAAGGATTCCCCGAAAACTGCCGGCGCATTGCTGGAAAAAGTCGTCAATGCTCATGCCGCTTCTGATGTCATTACTGGTGAGGCATTATTCCACTCTAAGGAGGAGTATGCAACATTCATTGAACGCCATAAACGCTGTGATTTGGAGTTTGCCGACTTGCACACCTACGAGGGTGACGCTTATCTTGGCATTGATTCCGGCTCAACTACTACAAAATTAGTTCTTATCACGGAGGATGGGAAATTATTGTACAGCCATTATGCATCAAATGAAGGTCAGCCCCTTGACAGAATCGCTTCCAAACTCAAACAGATTTACCACGATAAAAACCCGAAATTAAACATCCGTTCAAGTGCCGTCACTGGCTATGGTGAGGACTTAATCAAAGCTGGATTGTCTGTTGATTTCGGCATTGTGGAAACGGTTGCACATTTCAAGGCAGCATCCTTTTTCTGTCCGGATGTGGACTTTATCATTGATATTGGAGGTCAGGATATTAAGTGCTTCAAAATCAAGAACGGTGCAATCGACAGCATTATGTTAAATGAAGCCTGTTCCTCCGGATGCGGTTCATTTATTCAGACGTTTGCAATGGCTCTTGGTTATGATATTGCAGAATTTTCACAAATGGGCTTGTTTGCGAAACATCCGGTTGAATTGGGTTCACGCTGTACAGTATTTATGAATAGTTCCGTCAAGCAGGCACAGAAAGATGGCGCAACTGTGGAAGATATTTCCGCTGGTTTGTCGTCCTCCATCATCAAAAATGCGATTTACAAGGTTATCCGTGCAAGAAGCGTTGACGAACTCGGCAAAAATATTGTCGTTCAAGGGGGAACTTTCCTGAATGATGCCGTTTTAAGGTGTTTTGAAAGAGAAATCGGCAGAGATGTTATCCGTCCGGCAATTTCCGGCTTGATGGGGGCATTTGGTGCGGCTCTCTATGCCAAAGAGATGGCAGACGAACACGAAAGCACTTTGATTTCTCCAGAAGCCCTTGAGAATTTTTCTTATACTTCCAAGGATTTACGCTGTGGCGGATGTACGGCAAACTGTCAGTTGAATATTATCAAATTTTCTGACGGCGGTCGTTTCGTTTCGGGAAATCGCTGTGAAAAAGGCGCAGGTATCAAACGAAAAACAGAAGTTCCCGATTTGTACACCTATAAATATGACAGCCTTTTCCAGCTTGTCAAGCAACAGCCTGCCAACAAAAGGGCAGTTGTCGGGATTCCTATGGTTCTCAATTATTATGAGCTGCTCCCATTCTGGTATACGTTCTTTACAAAGTTAGGCTTCGGGGTTGAGATTTCCGGTGAAAGTGACAGAAAAGTCTATTACAAGGGACAGCATACTATTCCTTCTGATACGGTATGTTATCCGGCAAAAATCGCACATGGGCACATTGAGATTTTACTCGAAAAGAATGTGGATTTCATTTTCTGGCCTTGCATGACGTTCAATCTGCAAGAACCAGACACCGATAATCATTTCAATTGTCCAGTCGTGGCGTATTATCCGGAACTGATGAAAGCCAACCACAGCGGACTGAATGAAAATAATTTCTTGTATCCGTATCTGGATTTGAATAGTAAAAAACACGTTGTCAAGGTCATGAAAAAACTCCTTGCAAAATATAACGTTGGTGGTCAGATTGCTGGTGCATTGGATTCCGCCTATCAGGCTCTTGACAACTATCACAAGGATGTTGCCAAAAAGGCGGAAGAACTTATTGCTCAGGCGAGAGCAGAAGGGCGGAAAATTATTGTCATTGCCGGTCGTCCGTATCATCTTGACAAGGAAATCAACCACGGCATTCACAAGCTCATTACAAGTTTAGGAATGGCGGTTGTCACAGAGGACAGCGTGGCAATGCTCGGAAGTACCCCTGATTTGCATGTGCACAATCAGTGGACATATCACAGCCGTTTATACCGTGCGGCACAGTATGTCACCACTCAACCCGATATGCAGTTAGTACAGTTAGTATCTTTCGGATGTGGCATTGATGCCATCACCACTGACGAAGTTCGCAGAATTCTGGAAGATGGCGGAAAGCTGTATACTCAGCTCAAAATTGATGAAATCAATAACCTTGGTGCTGCAAAAATCCGTCTCCGCAGTCTGCTTGCGGCGATGAACTGATGAAAGGAGGAACTTTATGGCTGTTGAAATGAAAAACGGTTATCCCATTTTTACCCCTGAAATGAAAGAAACCCATACTATTTTAATTCCCATGATGTTGCCAATTCATTTTGAATTGTTAATTAGTGTTTTCGGGCAATATGGCTATCACTGCGAAATTATGAAAAACGAATCCAGAAATGTTGTGGATGAAGGGCTGAAAAATGTTCACAATGATACCTGTTATCCGGCTTTGCTTTGTATTGGTCAATTCATGGACGCACTTAAAAGCGGAAAATATGATATTAACAAAGTTGCCCTGATGCTCCCTCAGACAGGTGGTGGCTGTCGTGCATCCAATTATATTTATCTGCTCCGGAAGGCTTTGCAGGATACGTTCCCACAAGTTCCGGTTATTTCCCTGAACTTTGTCGGACTGGAAAAAGACCCCCGAAACGGATGGCATATGTCCATGCCGATGATTGTCAAGAGCATTTATTCCCTCATGTATGGTGATATGCTGATGTTGCTGTATAATCAATGCCGTTCGGCGGAACTCGTCAAGGGCAGTTCCAAAAAGGTTCTTGACAGATGGATTAAAAAATCTGTCAGCATTCTTGCAAGTAATTCCTACACCAATACCAAAAAATATTACAAGGAGATGCTTGCTGATTTTGCAAAAGTGGAGCGTTCCAGTGTTCCCAGAATCAAAGTCGGGATTGTCGGGGAAATTTATGTCAAGTTTTCGCCGTTGGGGAATAATCACCTCGAAGATTTCCTGATTTCAGAAGGCTGTGAACCTGTCGTGCCGTCTATGCTGGAATTTGTTCTGTACTACCTTTATACAAAGGTCAATGAGGCAAAACTCTATAGCAGACATTCCGCCATTACTCCGGTCTATGCTATGATGTATCAGATGTTCTTGGGCAAACAAAAAGAGGTTGTTAAAGTTATTGAAGAACACGGCGTTTTTAATCCTCCTCATGATTTCCTGCATTTGTTGCACTCCGTGAGCCAATATATCAATTTAGGGGTCAATATGGGAGAAGGTTGGCTGATTCCGGCAGAAATGGGCGCACTCGCTGAAAGCGGTACGGAAAATATCATCTGTACCCAGCCTTTCGGATGCTTGCCAAATCATATCATTGCTAAGGGTATGAGCCGTGCTGTGAAAGAACATCACCCTAATGCCAATATTATCGCTATCGACTATGACCCCGGTGCAACTCGTGTCAATCAGGAGAACCGTATTAAACTCATGCTTGCCAATGCAAGAGCTGCCAAGGGTGAGGTATAAATCATGAAATCCCTCTGCCGGAAAAAGAAAGTCAAAAAAATCAGAAAATCTGTTTTGAGCGAAATTTTCAGTGCGGAAAATATCATAGAATTGATAGTTAATATCATTGCTGAAATCATTTCTTGAAACAATTTTGCTATAAAGCCCCTGAAAGGATTCCGGAAGGGGCTGTATGTTTTGCAGAATTTTTTCTGAAACTATTGACATTTTTCAGGTTTTATAATATAATAATCTTGTATGCCGTAAAAATCCGGCTAAAAAGAGAAATCCGTTCCGCTCGTGTCCGTTTTGTTCCGGACAGCGGACAATAACAGGAGGTTAGATTTTGTGAACAAGAAAAGAGTAGGAAAACCCGTCTTTTTTGTTGTCTTCCTCGTAATCGTTTTATTCGCTGTTACAACGCTGTTCGGTGTACACAGCTATTACGGTGACGTCAAGACAACATATATTCATGGGCTGGAAGACATTCGTCTTGGTATCGATATTCAGGGCGGTGTTGATGTAACCTTTGAACCCACAGACGGAGAAAACGCAACAAATGAGCAGATGGATGCGGCGATGGAAGTTATTAAACTCCGTCTCACCAATCTCAACATTAACGACAGTGAAACCTATGTTGACTATAATAATAGTCGTATCATTGTACGGTTTCCGTGGCAGTCCGGCGAGGAAAATTTCGACCCCGCTGCCGCTGTTAATGAACTCGGTCAAATGTCTGAACTCACTTTCCGCTATGGTACAGAAGCAGACGGAGAGGTCATTTTAACCGGTTCAAGTGTTGATACTGCTACCACTGGTTATGACCAGCAGAATTCAAAATGGGTCGTTCAATTGAAATTGAATGATTCTGGTAAAGAAGCTTTTGCAACTGCAACTTCTACACAGGCTGCCAATAGTGGCTATATTTCCATCTGGATGGATGACACCTGCGTTTCCAGTGCAACTGTCAATGAGCCTATTTCCAATGGTGAAGCTGTCATTTCCGGTAACTTTACCGCTGAATCTGCAAAAGAACTTGCTGACCAGATTACCTCTGGTGCGTTGCCGTTCTCTTTGCAGGCAACAAGCACAAAGACACTTTCCCCGACTTTGGGGTCTGGTGCGCTCCGTGCAATGGTTTTAAGCGGATTGATTGCATTAGGATTCATCTGCATTTATATGCTGGTATTGTACCGTGTTCCGGGCTTCATTGCCGTGGTTGGTCTGATTGGACAGGCTGCCGGAATGTTAGCGGCTGTATCTGGTTATCTGGGATTTCAGCCAAGTTCTACACTGACCATTCCGGGTATTGCCGGTATCATCCTTTCTATTGGTATGGGTGTGGACTGTAACATTATCACCGCTGAACGTATCAAGGAAGAGCTTGCAAAGGGCAGGTCTGTGGAAACTTCCTTGAAGGCTGGTTATGCAAACGCATTTTCTGCCATCCTTGACGGTAACTTGACATTGGCGATTGTTGCCATTATCCTGATGGGCGCATTCGGTACAAATACCAACCCTGTCACAAAATTCCTTGATGCGACAATTTTCCGCCCGTTCGGCGCAACTACAGAAGGATTTGTTTATTCTTTCGGTTTCACGCTGGTAGCTGGTGTTGTTCTTAACTTCATCATGGGTGTGGGCGCAGCTCGTCTGATGTCCATGTCTCTGGCAAGATTCAAGGCTTTCCAAAAGCCATCACTGTTCGGCTATGTAGCCGACAAATACAAGGATGTTAAAACTCGCAAATTCTCCGAAACAAAAAAGACTTTCTTCATTATTTCCGCTTGTCTGGTGGTATTGTCCATCTGCACTACTTTCCTTGGTGTTGAGGTAGCAATTGATTTCAAGGGCGGTACAATCGTTTCTTACTCTTACAGCGGTGACATTGACCCCAACGCCTGCAAGAGTGCCATTGAAGGCGTTCTGAATACTCCTGTTACTCTTCAGGCTGGTGAAAGCTTCGATTCTGATACCAATATCTTAACCGTTTCTTTCTCCTATGATGAAAGTCTGACACTCGAACAGCAGGAACAGCTTCTCACTGCCGTTCAGGATGCTTACCCTGATAACAACATTGAGGAACTCGAAAGCAATGAAGTTAGCCCCTCCTCTGGTCGTGAATTTTTCGGAAAGTGCATTGTAGCCGTTATCTTTGCAGCGATTTTGTTAATTATTTACATTGCACTGCGATTCAAGAAGATTTCCGGCTGGTCTGCTGGTGTGTTCACAATTGTTGCACTGTTGCATGATATTATCATCACATACGGAAGTTTCGTATTGTGCGGATTTGAAATCAACTCCAATTTCATGGCGGTTATCCTGACAATTTTCGGTTATTCCATCAATAATACTATCGTTGTTTATGACAGAATCCGTGAAAATCAAATGATTATGCCAAAAACAACATCCATCAGCGAACTTGTCAACGTTTCTGCAAGCCAGACCCTCCGCCGTTCTCTCAGAACATCCATTACAACCCTCTCCACAATGATTGTTATCAGCGTAGTAGCATATATTTTCCATGTAGAAAGTATTCTCAGCTTCTCCGTGCCGATGACGTTCGGACTGCTTGCCGGAACATATTCTTCACAGTGTATTGCCCCCACTCTCTGGGTATGGTGGAACGAAAAGCAGGGAGCTGTTACCGTCGGCGACCATGCAACCGCTTAAACCTTTATAAAACGTCAAAATTCCTCCTCTTTCAGAGGGGGAATTATTTTTTTCCAATATTCCGATGTATTTTTATACTGCATCTTGTTTTAAGGCGAATTTCTCAATTTCCTCCAAAACAATCCGCTCAAAATCGCAGACCACTTTATATTTGGCACGTTCGGGGGTAGATTCGTACAATTCCAATAAATGAAGCTGTTCCTCTGTCAGGTTGGTGCGGTATTCGCCGAAAATCAGGTAGTCAATCGAAGTATCAAGGTAGTTGGCAATTTGGGCTAAAACTTCGCCACGTGGGAGCTGTCCCTTTTTCCAGTTTCCTGTACTTCCTGTGCTGATGTTCAATTCTTTCAGCATTGCAGTGACAGTGGTATTGTGTTCTTTGCATACGGCTTTCAGGTTTTCATAAAACATACAAATTTCTCCTTTCGTTTTTGTGCAGAAAGTAGAAAAAGCAAAAATAACTTACTAACATAAGTTTAAGCTCTTGACAAACTCATGTTAATGTGTTATACTATTTGTAACAGCTAAATAAAATTTCTGCACAAAATGACTAACACTATATTATAACATTTTTTTCAAATTTTTTCAATATTTTAAAGGAGGTTTTTTATGAAAATTAAAAGGAGAATTTACAGTGACAAACAAGCCTATTTTTTAGCAAATGGAATCACAGCTTCTTTATTCATGGTAGGATTTCTAATTGTTGTAATATGCTTTATTATTCAAGGAAAAATGGATTCCCAGCAAGGACTGATGATGCTTGGAGGACTATTATTTATGATGGGGATTGGTGCTATAATAACTATTCCAGTTATTTTGAAAATAAAGAAGAATGCTCCAAAAGAGCTTTTTAGGAGGACTTTGTTTGATTGTTATAAGCTTGGAATTAAAATTTCTTTTAAAGTGTCCATGAATATTTTAGGGTTTCTTTTTGGTTCAGATTTTGTTTCGTGGTCTATTGGATATCCTGTCATTGCAGAGGATGAAAACGGACATGAAATATGGCTAAAATATCTTGGTGATAATATTTATGAAGATACATCTGGAAAAAAATACAAAATACAATGAAAATAACCCCCCCTGCATCACAAGCAGGGGGCTTTTATTTATCCAAAAATTCGCTGTTCCGTCCCGAAAAATTATGCACAATGCCGAAACTATGTGAAAAAAGTAAATTATATTGACATTTCAGGAAGTTTGCGGTATAATAGACTTAGA
>DGHF01000216.1 GCA_002392545.1 Ruminococcus sp. UBA3855 | reverse complement strand
ATTACGCACAGCAATGAACTTGCTGAAGAATGTGAACGCATTGTGACCATCAGTGACGGCAATATCATTGCAGATACGGGGGTGAGGACAAATGCAACTGATTGAAAATATCCGCCTTGCCTTTTCGTCCCTGCTTGCCAACAAAATGAGGGCATTGCTCACGATGTTAGGCATTATCATTGGTATCAGTGCGGTTATCATGATTACGACTATCGGTAATTCCATTCAGAAAACGCTGAATAATACTTTCAATTCCCTTGGTTCAATGAATTATTTTGATGTTTATTTATACACCACTGATGAAGATACCCTTATCACAGATGATGACCGTATTAACCGTGAAATGCTGGATGAATTGGTTGAAACATATCCCGATTATTTCAAAATCAACATGAACCAAAGTTTTGGAAATGCGACTTGTCAAAATTCCAAAGGTGAAACTGTTACCATGAGTTTGAATGCCTTAATGGATTCTACCCCCATGCAAGACCACGAAAGAGGGCGTACTATCCAATACAAAGATAATATCGAAAAGAAAAATGCTCTCTACGTTTCCGATTTGTTCATTCGCCAATATTTCAAGAACAATGAAGACCCCATTGGGCAGACGGTCAATCTGACCTTAGAGAACGGAGTCAGTGCGGATTTTGTCATTGTCGGCTATGATAAGCTCCCCAGTTACTATGACAGAATGTTTGCCCCCGGCACAAAGGAAATGGATAAAGTTTCCCCCGCATCTGTTCCGCTGGATACCATGTTAGAATTAACTCATGCAAAGCAAAATACCCTTTATTATGCTTCCATTGAATGGAACAAGGAAGAAGACCCCGAAATGATGGAGCAGGTATTGAGAGATTTCTTTGATGAAAAATATGCAGAGAAAAAAGGCATTGGAATTGAAATTCAGAACGAACAGACACAAGTTGGAATGATTAACACGGTTATCAACGTTATCACAATTGCCATTTCTGTCATTGCAGCGATTTCGCTCATTGTCGGCGGTGTCGGTGTTATGAACATCATGTTAGTATCGATTACGGAGCGCACCAAAGAAATTGGCATTCGTAAGGCATTGGGGGCGCAAAATTCCGCCATCCGGATGCAGTTCGTGGTAGAATCCATCTTGATTTGCTTGATTGGTGGAATTATCGGCATCATATCAGGAATTATGGGTGGTGTCCTAATTGGAGTGATAGCCAAGGCATTGGCGGAACAATTTGCACCGGAATATGTCGAACTCATCAGCATTACAATTGAGCCGTCCATTCCAGCAATTATCATTGCAGTAGTATTCTCTATTCTGACAGGTGTATTCTTTGGATATTACCCAGCAAATAAGGCTGCGAAAATGAACCCCATTGATGCACTTCGTTATGATTGATAATTTGCAGATAAAAAAAGCCTTGTCATTTGAAATGACAGGGCTTTTTTCTTGACAAAAGTTATTTTTTCTGTTATAATGAAATCAAAAGTTTTCGGAAATTACAAATGACTGAATTCATCAAAGAATGGAGCGAATATGCATGAAAAAAAAACTTCTGTCGTCGATTGCCGGAATGCTGACGGCTTTTTGTATGTTATTTCCGGCTGTTCCGGTACATGGGGAAGATGTTGCAATACCGGAAAATTCAGCACCGGTTACAATGTATTACCCTTCTACCAATCGTTATTGCTATGACCAGCTTTCAGAGGACGGAAAAGAATTATATCAGAAACTTTTGACGGCATGTCTGGAAGTTGAAAATTCCTCCGGAGAATACAAATATACTCCTTATGTGGAGCGTTCTTCCAATGTTTCCGATGAGGAATTGAGCGATATTGTCTCTATTTTTTCTTATGACCATCCGGAATTTTTCTGGCTTGACAGAACTTTCGGGAAATATAAACAGGTTTATGTCATGATGGATGTACAGGAAAAATTTCAGACCGGAGAGGCAAGAGATACAACACGCTCCCAAATGAAAAACGTCCTTTCACAGTATATCACTTCTGCGATGGAGAGAAAACAAACCTATCAAAGGGCTTATTTTCTTGCTGCAAGGCTGAAAAATGATACTTCTTATGGAGAAGGCGGAGACAAGTCATATTCCAAAAGCATGGCTTCTGCTCTTGTAGGAACTCGTCAGACCGTCTGCGCAGGTTATACCAAGGCATATTCTTATTTGTGTAACGCTGTCGGAATTGATGTCATTTCAATGACGAGTGTCAATCATGCATGGAATCTGATTCAGCTTGACGGAAACTGGTACTATACTGATATTACCAATCAATTCTATTTCATGTCAAGACCACAGATTTTAAATACCCAGTTCGCCAGAACCACACAGAGCCAATCACGGCGATACCCTGCACAGGCTAACGGGATTTTGTCTGATTATGTCCGTGACGAAAACGGAAATATTAAGCTTTATGGTGTGTATGATAATTGCTATTATGTTTATGACAATATCTTTCCGGACTGCAATGTTTCTTACTATGACAGCATTTCGACCAATGACGACAGAACCGGTCAGACAAAATGGATATTCCGGACGGAAAATGCAGATACGCATTATTACCTTTCCGACAGTCAGGAAGCCGTTACTGTCAATGATTTGGTTTCTGATTTTGAGATTGTGAACGAATTCGAAAACGGCGATATTATCAGTTCGGATACCCTCAGCACAGAGCGTTTCCAGATTCAGGAGGGATGGAGAACCCCCGAAGAAATTTATTCTCACCGTGAAGAGGGGGAAAATTATTATCACGGCGGAATTCCTTGTCAATTCGGCGACGTGGAATTTATGCTCGGAGATGTCTGGGTTGGTGCAGATGGGGACTGCGACCTTGATGGTGTCCCCACGGCTTCGGATGCTGCTTCCATCCTGATATATTCCGCCGCTGTCGGAGCAGGGGAAGAAAATGTTTCACTTTCTGAAAATCCGGAAATTTCAGAAGAATTTGTGAAATTTCTTACCAATCATGATTCAGATACTTTGAATGCAGATACGGCTTCCAGAATTTTGATTCTTGCCGCCACAAATGGTGCAGGCGGATGAGAAAAAGCTCCCGAAAAAATTCTTTCGGGGGCTTTTTTCTTAAAATTATTCTACTGCATATCCTGCACTGCGGATGACTTCCACCACGGAATTGACCTGCTTTTTGCATTCGTCTTCTGTGGGGGCTTCCGCCATGACACGGACAAGGGGTTCTGTGCCGGATTCACGGACTAAAATTCTTCCGCTTTCTCCGAGAGCCTTTTCAGCGGTTGCGACGGCCTCCAATACGTTCTTGTCGGACATGGTTTCGGTTTTATCCTTGACACGCACATTCACAAGTACCTGCGGATAAATTGTCAGAGGTTCAGCGAGTTCACTGAGCTTTTTCTTTTTCTCCATCATGACTTCCATCATCATGAGAGAAGTTAAAATGCCGTCTCCGGTTGTGGCATACTTGGAAAAGATGATATGACCGGATTCTTCACCACCGATATTACATCCATTCTTTGACATATATTCATAGACGTACTTGTCACCGACAGCCGTCTTTGCATAGGAAATTCCAGCCACGTCCAGAGCCTTATACAAGCCGATATTGCTCATAACCGTTGTGACAATGGTATTATTCGCTAAAATTTCATGTTCGTGCATATATTTTCCGCAGATATATAAAATATGGTCTCCGGTCAGTACGTTGCCTTTTTCGTCAACACAAAGGCATCTGTCAGCATCACCATCATAGGCAAAGCC
>DGHF01000137.1 GCA_002392545.1 Ruminococcus sp. UBA3855 | reverse complement strand
GTATAAAGAATATCTACATTCCGGACATTTTCGGAAAGGAGAAGCGCAAAGCGAAGCCATCAGCGGAGGGAAAACTGGGTGTAGAGGGAATAGATGCAGACATTTTGAGACAGGCATTTGAAAAAGCAGGAGTCCTTTCAGAGCAGGTTGAGCCCCATGACCCGATTACAAAGACGGATTTATATTTTGCAGGGTTAAGCGGAGGGCAGAACAGCGCAGAGAAAAGAAAGAAATTGCAGCAGTCATTAGGTTTGCCGTCGATTCTTTCAGCCACGGCATTACTGGAAATATTAAATTCCATGATGACGAGGGAAGAATTTCTGACCATGACACAGGAGGAAACATAATGTATCTTTCATCATTTACATTCATTGTGTTGATATTGCCGGTCATGTTGTCAGCATACTATTTGATACCAGTAAAATGGAAGAATGGTTTTCTGTTATGTTGCAGTATACTGGTATATGGTTGGGGGAATCCGTTCCGGTTGTTGTACCCGTTAGCGTGTATATTTTATGATTACGGCATAGGGCTGTTATTGGAGCGGATGCAGAAGCGGAAGAGACTAAGCGTGGCAATATTGGCATTTTCCGCATTAGTACAGATAGCCTCTATGACGATGCTTCGGGCAATGGTGCAAGGGCGGACAGGATTTTTATTTCCGTTCGGGATAGCCGTGTACATGTTGCAGGGGTTGGGGTATCTGATAGGGATATACCGCAGACGGCACATGGCATCAGTGAAATTTGTGAATGTAGCGTTATATGTGTTCATGTTCCCGATAGTCTACGCTGGACCTCTGATAACGTATTTGGAATATGAAGAACAGCTTTCAAAGCGACCGTGCAACATCATCCAATTGAGTAGCGGACTGGAATTATTTGTCAGGGGACTTGCAGAGAAAGTGATTCTTGCGGACACATTTGGGTACATTTTTCGGGAACTGCGCCAGACCGGACAAATGAGCATGTTGACAGCATGGTTGACAACGCTGTCGTTTTCGATGTACATATATTTTGAATTATTGGGCTATTCTGAAATGGCGAGAGGACTAGGGAAATGTTTCGGGTTTCAGTTCCCGAAAAATTTCAGTCATCCGTTTTTCACGTCGAGCATCACAGCATTTCTGCAAAGCTGGAATATTACGTTGCTGTTATGGTTTCAGACGAATTTCCGGTATTTCCTGTTCAGCCGATTTGAAAAAAAGTGGCAGAAGTACGGCTTTTTAATATTAACATGGGCATTGATAGGGGCATGGTACGGAATAGAAATCCAGTTCATGTTATGGGGCATATGCATGGGGATATTATTAAGCATAGAGCAGATAGCAGGGCTTGACAGGCTTTTCATGGAGGAGAACGCCCGAAAGAAGAGGTATGTATTTGGGCTAATCTACACAGCGATTTTACAGCAATTTTCCTTTGTGTTGTTATTTGCGGACAATCTGACAGAAGCGGGGGCAATCTGGAAATCAATGCTCAGCTTTGGGAATGGCATCGCCGACCAGACAGGATTTTATTTCTTCACGTCGTACATAGCATTGTTATTATTGGGGCTGTACGTGGCGACGGACTTGTTTCAGAACATCACAGAAAGAATCTCCGTCACGCCCATAGGGCAGAAGCTGGCAGAATGCAAACCCCTCGTGCACGGACTGTTATTTTTATTTTGTCTTGCCTCGATGCTGTACGGCGAGCGCATGACAGAACTTTGGCTGAAGATATAGGAGCGATAACATGAAACAGAATAAAATACATTATCGAATGGTCATCACGATTCTTGCAATTTATATTGCAATCATTGCAGGCACAATCCGTAGCTATGACAAAACCGCCCCGATACATCCGACTATGCAGAGCCTTATTAACGGCACATGGGCAGAGCAAACAGAAAATTATTTGCAAGAGCACATTGGGTTTCATGACGTGTTATTCCGTATCAAGAGCAATACAGACCTTTTCATTGGGGAAAAGATGGTACAAGGGGTTTACATCACGGATGATATGTTACTGGAAAAGTTATATTCTGACGACATCCCCGCCCCATCCGAATCCGCCGAGCCAGTCAACGAATTTTACGAAGATACCGGAATACCGACCTATTTCATTTTAGTGCCGTCCGCCTCCGAAATTTACCGCACGAAACTGCCGGCAAATGCCATCAATGCAGAGCAAAAAAACCGCATCCAGCAAATCTACATGGAAACGGTCAATGGAATTCATTGTGTTGATGCCTATAATATTTTATCCTCATTGAAAGACAATTATATTTATTATCGGACTGATACCCGTTGGACATGTTGTGGAGCGTATTATGTGTATCAGTCCGCCATTCAGAAAATGGGCTTTACCCCAGTATCCTTTCAGAAATATGTCATTTCGCATATGAGTACAGAATTTCGGGGGAATCTCTATGAAAAAACACTTTATCATGAAGTTCGGGCGGATGTCTTAGACCGTTACCGCAATGAATCCGGCGCACAGATAACCTCCGTCATTGCCTATGATGCCAATGGACAAGCCGAAAACCGAGGAAACCGCCTTTATGATACCTCCGCCCTCACCACTAACAACCAATATCAATATTATTTAGGGAAACCCTGTCAGAAATTAGTCATCCGTACCAATATTGACAACGGCAAAAAATTGCTGGTGTATAAAGACAGTTTCGCCGATTGTGTCATTCCTTTTTTAGTGCATCATTATCATGAAATCTGTATCATCAATCTGGAACAGACCGGAATGGACTTCACCACCTCAGCCGATACCGCCGGTTATACCCATGCCCTTTTTCTTTGCAGTATGTCGAACTGGGAAAATTTGATTCAGTGACATCCTCCCCCGCCTAAGAGACGGGGGTTTTCTTGCTAACCTTTGATAAAATACCCCCCTCGGGCAGAGGGGGGTATTTGGAAAAACAGAAATTATTGGAAAATCTTGCTGAAATCCTGTTTGAGGCTTGCCTCAATGGAAAGAGCCTCCTCCATAGTGGGAGCGGTGGCAGTGTAATAGCTCTTGATTTTAGGCTCAGTACCAGACGGACGAATAACAACCTTTGCACCCTTTTCGAGGTCAAACACGAGAACGTTAGACTTTGGCAGGGTGATGGGGGTCTGTGCGCCGGTAGCGGTGTCAGTGGTGAGACTGGTTTCGTAATCGGAAACGGAAACGACTTTCAGACCGCCAATCTCCGCCGGATGGTTTTCACGCAATCCCTGCATGAGGTCATTCATCTTGTTCATGCCAGATTCCCCTTCAAAGG
This sequence comes from Ruminococcus sp. UBA3855, assembly GCA_002392545.1. Lineage (GTDB taxonomy): Bacteria > Bacillota > Clostridia > Oscillospirales > Ruminococcaceae > UBA3855. The sequence continues at coordinate 2,272 of DGHF01000137.1, read as the reverse complement.
CGTAGCTTTCAAGGGAATGGCGGAAAATGCCGTACTTCTCATAGAGGTTAGCACGAGCCTGCAAAAGTGAAATCCCCTGAGTGCGGTAGTAAGCCGCCATTTCGCAAATGAGCATGGAAGCAACAACAGCGTCCTTGTCACGCACATAAGTACCAGCGAGATAGCCATAACTCTCTTCGAATCCGAAAACATAGCGGTTTTCCTGCCCCTTTTCTTCGAGCAGACCAATTTGTTCGCCGATGAACTTAAACCCAGTCAAAACCTCAATCATTTCGAGACCGTAATTATCCGCAATCGCCTTGATTAAGTCAGTTGTAACAATCGTCTTGATACAAATAGGCTTTTCGGGCATCGTGCCATTTTTCACACGCTGACTGCAAATATATTCAAGGAGCAGTGCGCCGACCTCATTACCGGAGAACAGAGCATAGTCATCCCCATCCGGTACAGCGATACCCACACGGTCAGCATCAGGGTCAGTAGCGAGGAGCAAATCGGGCTTGACCTTATCACAGTATTCAAGACCAAGTTGAAGAGCCTCACGAATTTCAGGGTTAGGATAAGGGCAAGTAGGGAAATGACCGTCCGGATTTTCCTGCTCCTTGACAACAGTCACATCCTTGATACCGATTCTGTGAAGAATCTCACGAACAGGCTTGTTACCTGTGCCGTTAAGAGGAGTATACACGATTTTGAGACCGCTGTCAGCGCAAAGGGAAGTATTGATACCCTGAGCGAGGACATTTTTATAATATTCCTCAATCACATCTTGTTCAATGTAAGAAATCATACCTTCAGAAAGAGCATGCTCAAAATCGACGTGTTTCACATCACTGAAACAATCAAGGGAATTGATTTCCTGAATGACCTGTTCAGCGACTTCAAGCGTAATCTGACAGCCGTCAGCCCCGTAAGCCTTGTAACCATTGTATTTAGCAGGGTTATGCGAAGCCGTGACCATAATTCCGGCACTGCAACCAAGCGCACGCACAGCCCAGCTCAGACAAGGAGTCGGCATCAATTCTCTGTAAATGTGCACATGAATCCCGTTAGCCGCCAGAACCCCAGCCGCCGCCTGAGAAAACATAGTATTCTTGATACGGCTGTCATAGGAAATTGCAACACTAGGATTTTCGAAGGACTTTTTAATATAGTTAGCAAGTCCCTGTGTGGCACGGCGCACAGTGTAAATATTCATGCGGTTCGTACCAGCCCCAATAATTCCACGCAGACCGCCAGTGCCGAATTCTAAATCACGGTAAAATCTTTCACGGATTTCTCCGTCATCGCCCTGAATTGCTTTCAATTCATCTGCAATATCAGGGTCTTCCGTGGCATTAGTAAGCCATTCATTGTATCGTTCTGTTACTGACATCATAAAAACCTCCTGATTCATTGTCATGGTATCCCATGCACGTAATCATATATATTATAGCACAAAATGACAGTTTTGAAAAGGGGGTAACAGGAAATTTTTAAAATTTTTACAAGATTTTCATATTTTCTCTTTAAAATAGGGGTATGGGGGAAAATTGCCCTTGCGAAAATTGCATTAAGTTTACGAAATGCAATTTGAAGCAAGCCTTACAGCAATTTTCCCCCATTTAAAATAGGGGTATGGGGGAAAAATTGCCCTTGCGAAAATTGCATTAAGTTTACGAAATGCAATTTGAAGCAAGCCTTACAGCAATTTTCCCCCCATTTAAAATAGGGCTATGGGGAAATTTTCGCCCTCAATGTAAATTGCATCNNTGCGATTTGCGTTAGCTTTTTGCAAATCGTGCTGAGACTTACAGCGCAACGTCCCCCATTATAATATAATTTCATTTTTTCAAATCATTGGCAACAGATTGCAAATGAGAAATTTCATCAGCGGAAAGTCCCGAAACATCAATAGTTTTTCTTGAATCCAGCCCAAGCAGATAATCAGAAGTCACACTGAACGTTTTGCAAATTCGAACAAGAACATCAATGGACGGCTGAATATATCCACTTTCCCAATTACTGACAGATTGTTTACTGACATTGATTTTCTTTCCAAATTGAACTTGATTAAGGTTTAAAGACAGTCTAAGCTCTTTGATGCGTTCATAAAACATACAATTACCTCCATGAAGTCAAATTTACATATACTATTGTAAAATATTTTACTTGACAAAATCTCAATACTATGGTATACTAACATTGGACAAAAGTAAAAAGAGGTGATATAATATGCCGGACTACAAAGAATTATTCTATCAGTCTCAAGCCCAGCTTGCAGACATAGCAG
>DGHF01000226.1 GCA_002392545.1 Ruminococcus sp. UBA3855 | reverse complement strand
TTGATGAAACGCAGTTTAATTGAAACCGTGAAAGCCCTTAACCCCGTCTTGAGTGCAACTAATCTGTCAAAATCTGTCAATTCGGAAACTGTCGAGGGGAAAGAACTTGACGAAGATTTCATTCTGAAACAGACAGAATTTTACTTGAATCTGATGCAGAAAACCGCACAGGACGGCGCAAATACGCTGATTTCTCCCTATTCTGTGGTACAGGCTCTCGCCATGACAGCCAATGGCGCACAGAATCAGACTCTTGACGAAATGCAAAATGTCATTGGTGGCGGTATGTCCATGGACGAGCTGAACAAATATTTGTATACTCTGCGCACTAATCAGCCCAATGCAGAAAATTGTAAACTCCTGACAGCAAATTCTATTTGGTGCAAGGAAACTCTTCCCGATACCAATATTCCCTTTGCAGTCAAGGACGAATTTTTACAGAAAAATAAAAACTTCTACAATGCAGAAATCTTTACAGCTCCATTTGACGAAACAACTGTCAACGACATCAATTTGTGGACAAATGCCCACACTGACCAGATGATTCCGAAACTTATCAATGAGTTAAACAAAAGTACTGTCATGTGTCTGATTAACGCTGTCACCTTTGATGCAAAGTGGAGCGACCCCTATTACGATTCCTACACAAGAGAAAATTGGTTCACCGATGCCAACGGCACAGCGCAAAATGCGGATATTCTCTATAGCGAGGAACATAGCTATCTTTCTGATGAGCATTCCCAAGGCTTCATGAAATACTACGAGGGCGGACGTTATGCGTTTGTTGGAATTCTCCCCGAAGAGGGTATGACGACTACGGAATATCTCAACACCTTGACGGCAGATTCTCTGCACAAAATGCTTTCAAATCGTGAATATCGCACAATTCATACATCCATCCCGAAATTCTCCTATGATTACAGCATTGAACTCCCTGACACCCTCAAAGAAATGGGAATGCCGACAGCCTTTGATAAATTGGGTGCTGATTTCCATGCAATGGCTGACCTTCCTGACGGCAACAATCTTTATATCAGCAATGTCATTCATAAGACATTCATTGAACTGAATGAAACCGGAACTCGTGCCGCAGCAGCGACCATTGTCACAATGGATGCAGCAGACGCTATGCCGGAAGAACCCATTCACATTGACTTGAATCGTCCGTTTGTTTATTATATTGTGGACACAGAAACAAATTTACCCATCTTTATGGGAACAGTAGAAAGCTTGACCTAACCCCAAAGGAGGTATTCTTATGAAAAAAGCAAAAAAATTGATTTCCGCATTATTGGGCTTATGCATGACAGCATCTACCTTTTCTGTAATGCCTGTCAATGCAAGAGGAGAACTCCCACAGGGAGATGTTGACGGAAACGGAAAATTCAGTTTGATTGATATGATAGCGGTCAGTCACTGGTTACACAATCCGCAATTTTTCAAGGATTGGCAATATTATGGTTATCAGTGGAAAAATGCCGATTGGAACGGGGACGGAAAAGTGAATGTCATTGACCTTGCCTTGATGAAACGTTCCTTGACGGAAGAAATTAAAATTCTGAATCCCATCTTACATGCAACAAATCTTTCAGCCTCTGTCAATGCGCAATCTGTCAACGGGAAAGAAATTGATGAAGATTTCATTCTGAAACAGACGGCATTTTACCTGAATCTCATGCAGAAAACCGCCAAAGACGGCACAAACACGCTCATTTCTCCGTATTCCGTGGTACAGGCTCTTGCTATGACTGCCAACGGCGCAGACGGTCAGACCCTTGACGAAATGCAAAATGTCATTGGTGGCGGTATGTCCATGGACGAATTAAATAAGTACCTGTATACACAGCGCAACAATCAGCCCAATAACGAAAATTGCAAGCTTTTGACCGCTAATTCCATCTGGTGCAGAGATTTTCACCCTTATACAGACATTCCCTTTGTTGTCAAGGAAGATTTCTTACAGACGAATAAAAATTTCTATGATTCCGATGTGTTCACAGCTCCCTTTGATGAAACCACCCTCAACGACATTAACGACTGGACAAACGCACATACAGATAAAATGATTCCGCACCTGCTTGAAAAGTTACCGGAAGAAACCGTGATGGCTCTTGTCAATGCCGTGACATTTGATGCAAAGTGGAGTGATACCTACTATGATTCTTATAAAGAGAAAAATTGGTTCACGGATTCCAACGGCACAGCCCAAACCGCAGATGTGCTGTATGGTGAAGAGCATCGTTATCTTTCTGACGAACATTCCACCGGATTCATGAAATCTTACGAGGGCGGACGTTATGCATTTGTCGGGATTCTCCCAGAAGAGGGCATGACGACAACAGAATACCTCAACACCTTGACAGCCGATTCCCTCCATAATATGCTTACATCTCCTGAATATACCACAGTTTACACCAGAATGCCAAAATTCTCCTATGAATATGAAATTCATCTCCCTGATACCCTCAAAGAAATGGGAATGCCGACAGCCTTTAATGCAGATACTGCTGATTTCTCCAGAATGGCTGACCCCCTGCCCGACCATAATATTTGTATTGATGATGTCATTCACAAGACATTCATTGATGTAACAGAAGACGGCACAAGGGCAGCCGCCGCAACAGTTGTATTGATGACAGAAGAACCCACCGAAGCAGCTCCACCCGAAAACCCGAAATATATTTACCTCAATCGCCCGTTTGTATATTATATTGTCGATACACAAACCAATCTGCCGGTATTCATGGGAACTGTGGAAAGCCTGACCTAAATCAATCAAATATTTCTGCAAACAATCTGCGCTTTCAGTAAAATATCTTTCAATGTTTCGCCATTCAGGACGTAATTCAAAAGAGAATTCACATCCTTGAAAGCAATTTCCTCGTCTCCGTGCGTGAACAGCAATGTTTCATCAAACCGCACAATTGCACAGTTTTCATTTTGATACACAAACCCCACTTCACCGCCCCATAAAATACTTTGTTTCATCTCCGTGACGGACTCAAACGAAAAATTGAAATCGTTCATTTTTTCTCTCCTTTCTGAATCATGTATTCTATCATAATGTATCCAGTCTGAAAAATCAAGATTGTTCACAAAATGTTTACAATTTCAACCGCAATTTTCGGCTGCTCAACCGTCATAGTAGGTGAAGGGTATCAAACATACACCCACTAAAAGGAGGTATTCACATGAAAAAAGCAAAGAAATTGATTTCGGCATTGTTGGGCTTGTGTCTGACAGTATCAGGACTGACAGCAATTCCTGTCAATGCGAAAGGCGTTCAGGGGGATATTGATGCAAGTGGAAAACTCGGCGTGACTGACCTTATCGCCCTGAGAAGATGGCTTGCCAATCCGGACGAATTCAAGAGCTGGTATTATTCATCAATGTATCAATGGGACTGCGCCGACCTCAATGGTGACGGAAAACTGAATGTCATTGACCTTGCCTTGATGAAGCAGAAACTCACGAAAAATATGCAGTCCCTCAACCCTGTCTACACGGCTAACAATTTGATGGCATCCATTACCGCAGAATCCGCACAGGGCAAGGA
>DGHF01000158.1 GCA_002392545.1 Ruminococcus sp. UBA3855 | reverse complement strand
ACCGCCCATGCCCAGAATGAAATATGGTTTTCTCTGCACCAGTCAACAATGCCTTTTTCTTCCCATTCACGGTTAATCAGGCTATAATGATTCTGTACACCATATAACGGAATACCAGCTTTATCCAAAATGGATTTTGCTTTTTTGCATTCTTCCAGTGAAAAATTAGAAATACCAATATGCTTTATTTTTCCCTCATGGCAGAGCTGAATCATTTCTGTAAGATTTTGTTCAATATCCATTGGCAGATGCAGCCAGTAAATATCTACATAAGAACGTTTGAATTCCAGCAAATCCCGTTCCAGAGATTTCCGCACCTGTCCGGCATGGTATTTTCTGAATGGTGTAAATTTGGAAGAAATATAAATATCCTGCGTGCCAAATTCACCAATCATTTTCTGAGCTTTGCCAAAACCGTAATCCTGAGCCAAATCAAAAATCAGTAAATCTTTTTCTTTTGCGGTGTTCATGCTTGCGATTAAAGTTTTATTATCGACACTATTCCCACGAATCAGCTTTTCATAAGCAGAGCTTCCCCATGCGTTTGTACCAATGACAGCCTTCGGCTTTAAAATATCCATACTACACCTCTTTAATTTTAATCTTTCTGAAATCTGTAAACAGCCAGCCTGTCATTGAATTTTCTGAAAAACAGATTTCCGATTTTTCCGGCAGCGGAATACTTTTTCATTTCCTCAAAGAAACTGATTTCACGGAGCATTTTATAGCCACTGCACAAAAATTCAAGGTCTCTGCCGTCAGCAATTCCCCAATGAAACTGTGCATTGGTATTTTTGACAGTATCATGATATTTTCCGTTATCCGCAGCCATAGGGTGCATCAGTTCGGCTAACAGATAGCCCCTCCTGAAATAGTCACGGATATGATGCAGTAAATGTTCCACTTGTTCTTCTGTGAAATACATCAGCAGACCTTCTGCAATGATAATTGTCACACGGTCATCAGGGATATTTTCTGTCCAAGTATCGCTGAACAAGTCGCCCTCAATTAGAAATTCACGCTCACGCTCTGTAAAGCATTTTCTGCGAATTGCAACAGAATCAGGCAAGTCAACATTATACCAAAGAACAGTGCCGTTATCCACTCTTGAAAATCTGTCATCAAATCCACAGCCGATATTGACAACAACCGCATTCGGATACTGTTTCAATGCTTTTCTGATTTCGTTATCAAACAAAATCGTTCTCGCAACAACACCCTCATGAGATAAAAATTTGTCATACCGTTCCGTGTCAATACCGAGGCTGTCAATAATTTCAATAGCTTTTTCGTCATAAATTCTGTGATTGGAACGTTTGCTTTCATTTGCTTTGATTGCAAGCGGAATCAGGGCAGTTTCCTGCACATCGCCCAGCTCCAGATTCACAGATTTTTTGGTTTCAGAGGGCTTTCTTGCAACACAATGCAGACGGAAAAAATCACGCTTCTCAAACAATTCCATATGCAGACCGGCATTTTCGCAGAGTTTCCGGACATCTTCTTTTCCGTAAACTCTGACATCACCCTTTCCGAAAAGATTCACTACCGGAAGCTCCACATGATTCATAAACCAGCGTACAGGCATATATTTTGCCGTCATATCACGCAGAATCAGCCGACCATCCGGACGGAGAACACGATACACACTATTGAAAAAATCCTGCACATTTGGATAATGATGGAAACTCTGACAGCAGATTACCACATCAAAAGAATTCTCCGCAAACGGCAGATTTTCGCAGTCACCGACAATCAGCTCCACACCCTGCATTTTTTTGGCTTTTGCGACTTCTATCATTTTCGGAGTCAGGTCAATGCCTGTATAATGCTTGTCAGGATATTTTTCATGTAACAGTGTCAGCATGGGAGCTGTTCCGCATCCGCAGTCGAGCAGGTCAGTGAACGGCTCTTTTTCGAGTTCCTCCAGTACATCCGGATAATCTTTTTTACATATATTGTATACCCCTGCATGGTCAGTTTCGTAGACCTCAGCGGCTTTTGTAAATTCACTGATTGATAGATTCTTGTATTCTTTGCTTGTCATGATAATGACTCCTTTCATGGTTTCAGATAGTAAATCAAGCTCATGTCCAGCCCTCTAAAAAGGCAAGAGCTTCTTTCATACTTTCTTTTCTTGCCTATCAATAACGTGCCGATGCAATTCTTCCATCCATATTTCAGGATGATAAAAAAGCAGTTCCTCGTGACCGTAATTCTGTTCGATGATATCCAGATTTCGGAAATGCTGAACATACCGTTCACGATATTGTTCCCCCATCTGCAAGGCATAGAAAATATGCACTGTTGTTTCAGAAATACTGATATTATCATCAATTTTAGTAATCAAATCAGAATAAAACTGATTTTTTTGCATCCTGATTCAAATTGTATGTACCTGTTCTGAACTCCACTTTTTGTGTAATATCATATTTTTTCATCATACATTTCTCATTTGGTAAGCGGTTGCTAACAATATTATAACACTGTTATATGAAAAAATCAAGCCTGTGTTTCATTACTTTACAAAAGCCAGTCCTGATTTTTCCGGACTGGCTTCTTTTTTATTGTTCTGAGTTTTCTTCTTTGATAGTTTTCACACCGAACAAAAATAGACCTGTTCGGAAACTTTGAAATCTCTGTCAATGCTTTGACTGTCTCCGGACTGAATTCAATTCCCTGTAAAGATGTGATAAAACGGACAGTTTCATTTCTTTGCTGAAGAACCGGAATTTCTGGTTTCAGTAGGGTAGAAACACTGTCAGCAAGTAACATATTCCTTAAAATTTTGCAAGCACGGAACGAAAAGCAATCGCTGAAAAGCTGACAAAGTTCCAGAAAAATCTCTGAAATGTGTAAAAATTACATGTTTCAGGGATTTTTTGATGTTCTCAAAGGTTATCATTAAAATTTAGACCAAGCTCTAAAAAAGGCATAGTGGACAAATACAACATTGTGTGCTATAATAATAGCATACTAAACAAATCAATCATATCTGATTAGTAGATAATTGATTTCAGAAAGGATGTATGGATAGATGGGCAAAAGAAAAATCAATTTAGCTATGTCCAGTGTTGAAAACCGTGAAATGCGTCTTGGTACAATTATCGCATGGGACGGCAAGGCTTCAGAACTCGTGGAACAATCTGATTATGATTCACGAAGCAAGAACAAGGAAAAGGGCGGTTGTGCCGGAAACGGCAGAAAGGCTTGCCGTATGTGTGAGCTGTATTCTCCGCTGAACCAGCAGACTATGTGCGCCAATGCCATCGTGGAATGTCAGATAGGCAATTTAACAGACTGCATCCTGATTCAGCATTCCCCGATTGGCTGTGCGGCTGACAATGCATGGTTCAACTTGGCTTTCAAGCTTGGTCTGACACGTCGTCACAAGCCGATACAGAATTTACAGATTTTCTGCACGAACTTACTTGAAAAAGACATGGTTTTCGGCGCAAGTGATAAACTCCGTCAGGCAATCCGTGAAGCAAAAGAGCGTTTCAATGCAAAGGCGATTTTCATTTCCATGAGCTGTTCCACGGCGATTATCGGCGAAGATATTGACAGCATCGCAGACGAACTTGAGCCGGAAGTTGGTGTTCCGGTTGTTCCGTTGCATTGTGAAGGTTTCCGCTCCAAACACTGGAGCACTGGATTTGACATTTCCCAACATGGTGTTGCAAGACAGATTGTGAAAAAAAATCCGGTCAAACAGCCAGATTTGATTAACATTGTAGCGTTGTGGGGTTCGGATTACTTCACGGATATGCTCAAACCGCTGGGACTTCGTGTCAACTACATGATTGATACCGCAAGTTATGACGAATTAGCACAGGCAAGTGAAGCAGTTGCAACTGCGACTTTCTGCCATACGCTTGGTTCTTATATGGCGACTGCACTGGAACAGCATTTCGGTGTACCGCAGATTGATGCCCCTCAGCCTTACGGATTCGCCGCAACAGACGAATGGTTCAGAGCCATTGCGAAAATTGTCGGCAAGGAAGAAGAAACAGAAGCTTACATTCAAGCCGAACATGAAAGAGTAATGCCGAAAATCCTTGAACTCCGTGAAAAGTTCAAAGGCGTGAAAGGTTTCGTTATGACAGGTTCATCTTATTCACATGGTTTGATTTCCGTGTTGCGTGAACTTGGCATTGAGGTGCAAGGTTCAATTGTCTTTCATCATGACCCCGTTTATGACAGTGGCGCAGAACACCAGAACACATTGAAATATCTCGTTGACAATTACGGAGATGTCCCACATTTCACCGTCAGCAAAACACAGGCTTTCCAGTTGCCTCAGGTATTCCGCAGAGTCGAAACCGATTTCGTGATTATCCGTCATCAGGGATTAGCCCCCGAAGCGGCGAAATTAGGGATTCCAGCTTTGGCAATGGGTGACGAACATATTCCGGTTGGCTATGACGGCATGATTCGCACAGGGGAAATTTTACTGGATATTCTCGCAAGAAAGCGTTTCAATCAAGTTTTGCAAAGACATGTCGACCTCCCCTATACAGAGTGGTGGCAGGCGCAGAATGACCCCTTCCTGCTATCCAAAAATCCGGAAATACTTGATGAAGTTCTCGAACAGGCAAAAGAAAGGAAAGGTGCTTGACCATGGCAAAGACTCAGACAAAAAGCGGTACAATTGTACATCCCCATTATGGCTGTACTGTCGGAGCGGCGTATTCTGTCGCAGCAATCAAAAATGCTGTCCCAATTGCCAATTGTGGCCCTGGTTGTATGTATAAGCAATTCTTCCTGTTGAGCTTCGATAATGGTTTTCAGGGTTCGGCTGGTGCTGGCGGAGGAAATGTCCCCAGTGCCAATGTGGGCGAAAACGATATCGTTTTCGGCGGAGAAAAGAAGCTGGACGATTTAATTAAATCTTCTCTGGCAGTTCTGAAAGGTGATTTGTTTGTTGTCTTGACAGGCTGTTCCGGTGAGTTAATTGGTGACAATGTGGAAAGCGTTGTCAGAAAATATCAGGAACAAGGGTTTCCGGTTATAGCTGCTCAGACAGGCGGTTTCAAGGGAACAAATCTGACTGGTCATGAAATTGTCATTGAAGCAATTATCAATCAGTTTGTGGGAGATTACGACGGCGAAAAAGAACAGGGACTTGTCAATCTCTGGTTTGATGTGCCGTATTTCCACCAGAACTGGCGTGGCGATTATCTCGAAATTGTCAGAATTTTGAGGGCATCCGGTCTGAAAGTCAATGTTTTGTTTGGCGCACAGAGTGGCGGTGTGGAGGAATGGAAACAAATTCCGAAAGCGCAATTTAACTTGGTAATTTCTCCGTGGGTTGGTGTGAAAACGGCGAAACTGCTGGAAAGAAAGTATCATCAGCCATTCCTGCACATTCCAGAAATTCCCATCGGTGAAGAGGCTACTACTGCATTCATCCGGAAAGTGGTGGAATTCGCCGGAATCGACAAAGCCAAATCAGAAGCATTCATCAAGGAAGAATCCGATTTGTATTATTATTTTCTGGAGCATTTTGCAGAATTTTTCTCTGAATATTGGTTCGGACTTCCCTCACAGTTTGCAGTTGTCGGCGACAGTGCCTATACATTAGCCTATACAAAATATCTTGCTTCTCAGATTGGTATGATACCAGTTGCACAGATTATCACAGATAATCCGCCCGAAAGATACCGTGAATCCATCCGTGAACATTTCCACAATCTGGCGGAGGGTGTTTCCGTCGAACCGGAATTCATCGAAGACGGTTATCAGGTGGAACAGAAACTCAAAGAAACTGATTTCGGCTCAGGCATTCCGTTGATTTTAGGAACAACGTGGGAATCTGATGTGGTTGCAGAAAAAGGCGGTCTTTTGATTGAGGTAGGCCCTCCTACCACGGAAGAAGTCACCATCAATAAAACATATATCGGCTATCGAGGGGCATTTACCCTTCTGGAAAGAATTTATTCCGCTGCGGTAGGCGGAAAATAATAAGGGGTGATTGCATGAAATTCCGTGTTGCAGTTGCTTCCACAGATGGAATTGTTGTCAATCAGCATTTCGGACATACGGAACAGTTTCACATTGCCGAACTTGATACTGAAACACTCACACACCAATACATTGAAACCAGAAACGTGCAAAGAGCTTGTCAAGGTCACGAACACCATCAAAAAAGTTTTGATGCCATTCTGGAAACATTGTCGGATGTGTCGGCGATACTGGTAGCGAAAATCGGAGAGGGTGCTTCTGATTACCTCGAAAGCCATGGAATGCTCGTCTATGAATCGCCGTTTCTGGTTGATGCGGTACTTGAAAAAATCTTGAATGATAAACTCTGGGAGGTGGATGTATGGCTATCTCATACGAAGAATTAACCGACAAACACCCTTGCTATGCAAGGGGAAAACGTAACCAGACAGGGAGAATTCACCTGCCAATCAGCCCCACTTGTAACATCGAATGCCGTTTCTGTGACAGACGTATCAATGATTATGAACAAAGACCAGGGGTAGCTTCTACCGTCATCAAGCCAGAGGAAGCAATTGACGTGATTGAAAAATCACTCGAACTATGTCCGGAAATCAAGGTTGCAGGCATTGCAGGACCGGGGGATACTCTTGCATCAGATTATGCATTGCAGACATTTCGCCTGATTAAAGACCAATTTCCTGATTTGGTCAAGTGTATGAGCACTAACGGCTTATTGCTTGCGGAAAAAGCACAGGAAATTATTGACACAGACATTGACTCTTTAACTGTCACTGTCAATGCCGTTGACCCAGAAATTGAAGCGAAACTCAACAGAGGTATTCTCTGGCATGGGAAACACTACACCGGAATTGAAGCCGCTGAAATCTTAATCAAAAATCAGTTAGAGGGTATCCGGAAAGTCAGCTCCGCAGGAATTACCATCAAGGTCAATACCGTTCTTGTTGTTGGTATCAATGACCAGCATATTGAGGAAATTGCAAAAACCGTCAAGGAAGCCGGAGCATCAATTTACAATATCATTCCGCTGATACCACAGCATGAATTGAAAGATTATCCAGCTCCCACTTGTGCACAGATTGACGGTGCAAGAGTCAAGGCACAGAAATATATTGATGTATTCCGGCATTGTCAGAGATGCCGTGCGGATGCTATCGGCATTCCAGGGGAAAAAGATTACGGCGACCAAATATGGGTATCCAGAATTTCCCATAAGGATACATTTTCACATGGCTAACAGCTAACAGTCTTCACGCCCGCAGGAGCTTTATCCTGTAACGGTCTGCGCCGTCCGCTCAGACGGCGCAGCACCTCCATCATTTGAATGAATTTCTTGAAAGGAAGTATGATTTATGGCAAAGGAAATTAGACAGATTGCAATTTATGGCAAGGGTGGTATTGGTAAATCTACCACCACACAGAACCTCACCGCCGGACTGGTGGAGCGTGGAAGTAAAGTCATGGTGGTAGGTTGTGACCCGAAAGCCGATTCGACCCGTCTCCTGCTTGGCGGTCTCGCTCAGAAAACTGTTCTTGATACCCTCCGTGATGCCGGAGAAGATATTGAACTGGAAGACATTCTGAAAGAAGGCTTTCAGGGAACACGCTGTGTAGAATCCGGAGGCCCTGAACCGGGGGTAGGATGTGCCGGACGTGGCATTATTACCTCTATCGGACTGCTGGAAAGACTGGGCGCATATACGGACGACTTGGATTATGTTTTTTATGACGTATTAGGCGACGTTGTGTGCGGAGGATTTGCAATGCCCATTCGTGAAGGAAAAGCGAAAGAAATTTACATTGTTGCAAGCGGTGAAATGATGGCTCTCTATGCAGCAAATAATATTTCGAAAGGTATCGCACGTTACGCAAGACAGGGCGGTGTCCGTCTGGGCGGTATCATCTGCAACAGCCGAAATGTTGACCGTGAGCGTGAACTGGTTGCAGCATTCGCAAAGGAACTTGGTACACAGCTGATTCATTTTGTCCCTCGTGACAATGAGGTGCAACGTGCCGAAATCCGCAAGAAAACCGTCATCGAGCATAACTCCAAAGCAAAGCAGGCTGATGAATATCGTGAACTTGCCCGCAAGATTGAAGAAAATACTTCCTTTGTCATTCCGAAGCCACTCACACAGGAACGTCTTGAAGAAATTCTGGTGGAATATGGTCTGCTGGACGGCTTGGAAGACCAGTATTCTATTTGATGGGTGAAACCGTATGAAGATTGATATTGACAGAGTGGCAGTTGTAACCCCTGAAACCAATATCGGCGATTTGGTGTTATTTCATCCCCAAACAGCACAGATTCTGTATGATATCGGGATGCATTGCCTTGGTTGTCCGGCATCCGGTGCGGAGACCATTGAGGAAGCCGCCTCCGTGCATGGGGTTGATTTGGAAACGCTGGTAACGCTTCTGAACCGCAAAATCACAGAGAAGTAGTTTGACTGCAAAATATTGTTGCAGTTTCGCCTGAAAATGTCTCTTGTTTCAGTTACTGCATTTTATTATCATTCTGGTATTTTCCATTGAGGATATTTTCCCACCATTCACGATGATTCAAATACCAATCAATTGTTTTTTGAATTCCATCTGAAAAATTTGTTTCTGGAAACCAGCCTAGTTCATGATGAATCTTTGTTGAGTCAATTGCATAGCGCATATCATGACCTTTTCTGTCAGAAACAAACGTAATCAGGCTTTCAGGTTTGTGCAATTTTTTACAAATCAGTTTAACAATATCAATATTGTGCATTTCATTGTGTCCGCCAATATTATAAATTTCTCCAGCCTTGCCCTGATGAATTATCAGGGCAATTGCTTTGCAATGGTCTTCGACATAAAGCCAGTCACGCACATTCAAGCCTTCACCATATACAGGTAAAGGCTTGTCATGCAATGCATTGACAATCATCAAAGGAATTAACTTTTCCGGAAAATGATAAGCACCATAATTATTGGAACACCTCGAAATTGTGACAGGAAGACCATAAGTCCGATAATAGGCAAGTACAAGCAAATCTGCCCCCGCTTTGGAAGCAGAATAAGGACTTGAAGCATGAACGGGCGTTTCTTCAGTAAAAAATAAATCAGGTCTGTCTAACGGCAAATCTCCATAAACTTCATCTGTAGAAACTTGGTGATACCGCAGAATTCCGTACTTTCTGCAAGCATCCATCAAAACTTCCGTTCCAATGATGTTTGTTTGCAGAAAAATTTCCGGATTTTCAATAGAACGGTCAACATGAGATTCTGCTGCAAAATTAACAACCATATCCGGTGTTTCTTCTTCAAATAGCTTTTCTACAGCATTTCTGTCACAAATATCAGCTTTCACAAACCTAAAATTTGGATTTGTGATGACTGGTCTGAGTGTGGAAAGATTTCCGGCATAGGTCAGCTTATCAAGACAGATAATCCGATAATCTGAATAATATCTTAACATATGAAAAATAAAATTAGAACCAATAAATCCAGCACCGCCAGTTACAACGATTGTCATAGCAATACTCCTATAAAGAAAATTTATTCTTATTCACTAAACTTAACTACTTGATTTTTTTACAAAAATACAATCAATTTTCAGCTGGTGAAAAGTTCTTCTTCTGAAATTTCCGTTATCTCCAAGCTTAAATTTTTCAGTCCGTCGGAATTGATATATTCATAGACAGTTCCCTTGACAAAGAATCTGTCACCAATGGTTTTTCCCTCAAAAAGCTGATTCCCCCTGTAAATATGCAAATGGTCACAAATATAATCATCATGAATATACACGTCTCTAAGAATGACATTATCCGCTTCGTGAGAGCCATACACGGCATCAATCAGAATTGCAGTCCCTTTGTAAGCTTCAAGGGCATGGCGATAATCAAGAGCTTTGTCAAGGGGGGCTGTTTCTTCCTGCGGATGAGCCAACTCATACAATTCTAACAGCTTCTTCCCTTTTTTGGAAAGCTTATAAAAATACTTTTCGGCTGGTTTTTCAGGGGGAACTGGCTCAGGCAAATCGGGGTATTTTTCTTTATCATATAAATATTGCAGTTTCCGGATTTCTTCCATTTTCGACTGATAAACCGCCAATTCTTCTTGATACTTCTGATATGACTGGAAATATTTCTCAATTTCTGCATCATCATTTTTTGTCAGAAAGACAACACATTTTTTGATGAAATCAAGTTGTTCAAGGTTAATTTTCTCTGTGAATTCCTTGATTGCACTCCTAACACTCCCAAAATTGCCATAATAATAGCTTCTGATTTTTTCATTCAGAATTTCATAGTTTCCATTTTTAATCATCAACAATTCTTTCTCGGAAAATACATACTCTACCCCTTCATATTCAAAAACAATCTGATTCCAAAACGGAGCGACATAACCATTTTCTGTCAGATTATCCGTCAAGGTATTCCGGACTTCCGTTAAATCAAACAGACAATCAAGAAACTGAAACAATTCTTTATCATTCAATTTACGGGGGTCAAATGTGTGGTGTCCCTGTCTGATATACTCATAAACCCATGTTGTTGCCTTTTTCAGATAACCCATTTTCTGGGATACAGTTTCGATTTTCAACAATTCCTCTAAAGAACTGTCAATTGCATCTCCGTAAAGTCTGGAAACTTTCTGCAACAGTTCAGACTGCAACACCAGAAATATTTTCACTTCTGATTCATCATAGATGAATTTTGAAATGTCATTAAAATCAGACTCGAAATACTTGAAAAACGGATTGACTGTTATTTTAGAGGGGGCTAAACTGATATGATTCTGCTCAATGATTGCAAAGATAATTTCCTGCACCGTTACGCCGGTCAGCTCCGAAATTTTGTTAATGATTTCAGTGTCCTTGACATCAGGGGTTCTTTTTCCGGTGCACCAGTTAGAAATGGTAGGCTTTGTTGTGCCGAGTTTTTCAGCAATTTCTTCCTGTGTGAAATGCGATTTCTCTTTAAAATGACTGATGATTTCTGAAAATTTCATTTTTTGATTTCCTCCTAAAAGCGGCTTGTTTTATTGCTTTATTATAGCATATAACTCCACTGCTGTCAAGAATAAATTATCAAAACAAAAATATATGCATATTTTATTAAAATTTATAGAAATTATATCAGATATGATAACGATTTTCAAATTTGCAAATATGAATTTTAACAAATTAACAGCTTAGTTTATTGTGTTCATTCAAATATATTTTCCGTATTGCTATGATGATAACTCGATTATATCAAAATATCATTCCTTAAAACTTACAGAGAAACAAAAATCCGGATTTTCTCCACATATGACAAATTACCAGATATTGTTATATACCGTTCCATTGTACATTGTTTTGTTGTTCGCCCTGAACATTTCAGAAACAGTCACAATCTGCCAGTCCTGCTGATATATTTCAAGATGAAAAAATCAATATTTTCTCCACCTGAAAATCATTTTTGGGGTTGTAATTTTCCATCAAATGATGTATCATAAGACTATCATAGAACAGAAGAGGTGATATTGTGAGGAATGTAACTCAGTTCAGCGAAATCATGACAGAAACTGAACCCTTTGAAGCTACACTTGAACATGAGGGAATTTCCTACGGAATATTAGAGAAAATTACCATTGATTCCCAAATCTGCAAACGAAAAAAGAATTTTAATGTATTACTTCCAGTCAGCTATTCCACAAACAAAAAATATCCAGTTCTGTATGTCCTGCATGGCTACTGGGGAAATGAAGATTCTCTTCTTGGTTCAGGCGATGCCCTCCGGCAGATTATCGGAAATGCCATTGCTGATGGTGAAGCAGAAGATATGATTGTGATATTCCCTGACATCTACGCAAGCGACATACAAGAAAAATGCGACGGTTTGAACCCGAAAAATAATCGGGCTTATGATAATTTCATCAATCTTCTGACTGAGGAAATTATGCCCTTTGTCAATTCACACTATTCTGTCAAGATAGGGAGAGAATCGACCGCTATCACTGGTTTTTCCATGGGCGGTAGGGAATCGCTGAATATTGGCTTTTCACGTCCTGACCTGTTCGGCTATGTGGGAGCGGTTGCCCCTGCCCCCGGTCTGATGGAAGACCAGATTCCTCCCGAATATCTCAAATTTGATGAAATTCAACCCTATGTACTGTTTATCAGCGCAGGTTCTGAGGATTCGCTTATTTTCTCCGTACCGGAAGAATATCACAGACAATTAGAAAAAAACTGTGTTCCCCACATCTGGCATTATATCCAAGGCGGAGACCATGGCGGAAAAACACTCCGTCCACATATATACTATTACATTCGCTGTATTTTCAAAGCTTTTTCATAAAAATTTCTCCTTTACAAAAACTGCCGTGTCATCCGACACAGCAGTTTTTTTACTTTTGCGTTGTCCATGCCTGTTGAGGGACTGGATGTGATTTTTTTTGAAATAATTGCAGTTTCCAGCGGAAATTTGGTGCTTGATTCCGGTACATTGTCAGGACACTGTATAAAAAATCAATTGTCATCAGTATTGTCATGGAAATTCCTACAATCCGGCGCACATTGACAGGAATCACGGAAATCATTCTCAAAATCGGAAAAAACCAATACTTCATAAACAATGTGATTGCAAGTCCGAACCCCATAGCTGTCGGAACAGAAGTATATCTTGTGATATGCAGTGGAATTTTGGAATAATCCCAGTAAATAAAGCCTAACAGGTGTTCTGCTGTCTTCCCGATGATAACTTCTCCTACGCTTACAACAAGCGACGACAGCAGAAAATACGTCAATGTATTTCCACTTTGGGGAATTCCTGAAATGAGATAAAATCCTATTATCCCAACTCCGTACCCCATCAAAAACGGCATTACCATATTTCGGTTATCAATATAACCCCTTCCAATACACAGAAATAAATTTTCAATGCAGAATTCCATAAAAGAAACAAATATTCCCATCAGTAAAAGCTTGCTCAATCCAAATATCATGCCGTGTACCTCACTCAAAAGATAAAAATTGTATCATTTTAAGCTAGTATTGGCAATCTTTGAAAGATGATACATCCAGTGAAAAAATTTCTACCTGTGCGATTGCATTACCAATGGAAGTGTGATAAAATAGAAAAAGAAGGAGTGAATGAAAATTGAAATGAGCGTAAAAATGACAGACAAGGATGGAAACGTCATCACAAAGATAGTAAAGTCACAGAGTTTGGAAATCCAGAAACATTTTATGAGGTGTTTAACAGATTTGAAAGACCAGTGATAGAAGCGAGAAACCAGATAGGGGAAGGATTGACAAAAGTATATCTGGAAGAAGCAGTGAATGCTTCTAAAAAAGGGACGCAGCTGAAGACTGTGAAGCAGTAAATGAGGAAAATGCAATTGTTCTGGAACATCAGCCGAAAGAAAGAATTCTAACAGAAACATTCCGAGAAATTTCTTTGAAACTCTGTACAATGTTAAGCTATCATTTTCGAAGAAATTACAATAGGCTAAAGTATCAATATCAATCTTATCTTTTTACCGCCGTATTCCCCTAATCTTAATTTGATAGAAAGACTTTGGAAATTTTTTCGGAAAACGATTTTATCCAATAAATATTATCAAACTTTTGAGGATTTTTTCTCTGCTGTCAAAAACTTCATTGATGCTCTTCCTGTTCGTTATAAGGAACAACTGCACTCACTTTTATCTTTTCATTTTGAAGTGTTTGATTCCACTATTTTTAAAGGAAGTTAGAGCAATCTACATGTTTTGCAAAATTCTGATTCAGGGTTTGACAAATTATGTAAAACATGATATAATAAAAGCAAAAAGTATTTATATCTATTATAATATTTGTTTTGGTTTTCGCAAAAGATTGACTTTTGTGAAACAGTGACAAAAATGGAGTGTTTTAGATGAGTCATAATCATTACAGTGGCGGATTGACGAGGGAACAATTTCTGTTTTATGAAATCAGAATTGTGGCTTCTTTGATTTGTCAAGGGAAAAATCGTGATGAAATCCAAACGGAAATTTTTACAGAAAATTTGTTTCAGTTCCCTACAGAGCGGACAATCCGAAAAATTGTGAACACTTGTTTCCGGCGGATTGATGCATTGAATTCAGAAGAGCTGGTTCACCATCTTGCAGAATCTTCGGTACAGGTTGGAAAACAAATCAACCTGTATGCGATTATGTGCGAAAACAGCATAGTATATGACTTCATGACGGAAGTGATTGGTGAAAAATTTCGTTCACAGGAGCTTGATTTTTCACAGAAAGATGTCAATTTATTTTTCATGGAATTAGCAGAGAAAGTGCCTGCTGTCAATGATTGGAGCGACTCCACAATCAAGAA
>DGHF01000045.1 GCA_002392545.1 Ruminococcus sp. UBA3855 | reverse complement strand
TTTCATCAGCAATTTTCTGCAATTCGCCAACGAAAATTTCTTGCATCTTTTCTCTTTTTTTGGCATCATAACAGCCTTCAATAAATCTTCCGCAAGCATTCAGAATCAATTCCAATGGTACTTCATGTTTCCGCAAAATCGGAATCAATGCACTTGCGTGTTTCTCGTTGTCTCTCACGTCAAATGCCGGAACTCTGCCAATCGGATAAAGCTCTTTCGCATTGAACATACACTGGAAACAAATGCAACGCTCTGCAAATTCATCAATACCATACGCTGAAATGTAATTCACACTCATTCCGCCCCAAAGGCGCATTTCTGCCAAATTCGGGGCTGTCTGTGCCAGAAAATCCGTTGCTGATGTCTTGCCATAAATGAAATCAGAAATTTCCTGTCTGTATTTGGGATTATCCTCTGAAAGGGCAGAAATACAATGTTCTTTTGTTTTGTTCTGCAAGGTGAAAGCATCCGCCTGAGTGTAATTAGGGTTGACTTCCATAAGAATTTTCTGCATCATGACAGCAATTTCTGCATTTTCCTCCAGTTCCATCTGACGTTTATAAATTGCCGGAAAACGCTGTGCCAACTGTTTCAGATGTTTGTCACGGCTGGGGAGACAATTTCTGTAATAATATTTTTGTTCTCGTTTATGTACATAAGTACGTGCAATGTATTGAATATAATCCTGTTTGCCGTCTGTCTGGCTTTCAATAACGTCAAGAATTCCGTCAGGGTCAATTGGCATTTCCAAGGCAATATTTGCAATGTTGCTATATAAATTTGTGTTTGCCGTTGCAAATAATTTCAAGTGCTTTTCAGAGAAAACTGCTCCCTGTGCCACTGCTAACCATAAATATCTTTCTTCAAACTGCCCTTTGCGATAGGTCGCCGTCTCAATATACTTCAATGCTTCCTCTACAAGCGGGTCATTCTTCGGGCTGAAAATCTTCTGCAAGAAAGTTTTCTTTTCTGGCGGTGTCAAGCCGTTCAGTGCGTAGACTGCCAAAATCAATTTTGCAAGGACATTTTCTGTAAACTGCATCGCCTTCAAGCAGATTTCCGGCTTTTTCAGCTCATCATGCATGAAACGGTAATAACTGCTGTTGGTTGCACTGCTTGTCATGGAGATAGCATAGTCAATCGCTTCTGCATCGTTGCCGAATTTTTCTTTCCATGCGCTCATCTGGAAAGTTCTTCTCTTTTCGAATTCCAGATTGACAGAATGCAAGCCGATATTCGAACACGTCGCCCCTGCGATTGCATACAGGTACAAAAACCAACGTTTATAGACCTCTTCGGAATTCAGGCGGTCAATGTCCTTGCGGATTGCCTTTTCCAGTTCACTGCGCTTCGAATATCCAATGTCTCCGAACTCTGTCGGGGTGATGCCCTCTAACAGAGTGTCATCACGTTCGTTTTCGGGGTTGAGATAATCCGGCAATACACTGATTGCCTTTTCAGGGATTCCAATTTTGCGGAATACTTCTGCAATGTGGTGAAAATCCTGTGCGTTTGGGTTTGCGTAAAGCATAAGTAAAATCCTCCTTTTAAGGTTGTTATATATATTATAAGCGAAATCGCTCACAATTTCAAGCGTTTCTTAATATCTGCATAGCCAAAATGCTCATTTTTATAATTTAGGAGCAAGATATAAATTTCATGAGCGTTTCTGTCAATGGCTTTTTCAATGAGCTTGTCAATGTTCTTTTTGGTGAAAAGATTGTCAACCGCTGTCAGGGCTTCAATCGTTTCAATGTCATTGTGTTCAATGGCATAAGTGACGATTCTGGAAAACTGCTTTTTGATGTAGGTCAGGGCGGTTTCGTCTTTTGTTCTGAGGTAATATGCCAGAATAAAGGGGTATTTCATGTCACTTTCCAGTTTGACAGAGAAATCTTTGTGATGCAACATGGAATTTACCTGATTTAATTTTCCAGTCAAATTCTCAACCGCTCCAAAATTTTTGCGGACGGTATAACCATTGATTGATAATTCTTTTAAATTTTTACAATATGAAAAAGCATCCATTCCAAGGGGAAAAGCACTTTCGGGGATATTCACCGCTTTTAAATTTTTACATGCAAAAAATGCTTGTGTTCCGATACTTTTTACATTGTCTCCTATTGTGAAAATTTCCAGACTTGTACACCCCGCAAATACACCGTTTCCAATGATTCTGACACTATCTGGAATCACTATAGAGGTCAAACTTGTACAGCTGGAAAATGTTCCAAATTCCAGCCTTTCGATGCAGTTGGAAAGTCTGACACAGGTCAATTTTACACACCCTGAAAATACATTTTCTTCCATAACTTTTACTGTGTCCGGAATTGTAACAGAGGTAATCCCAATATCACAAAAAAAGGCTTTCCGTCCAATTTTTTCGACGCTTTCGGGAATGACTACATCTCCGCCGTTTCCGGTGTACTTTGTCAATACTCCATTTTCAATTACAAAATCACTCATTGATTTTTCCCTTTCTTACAGTTTGAAACGCTTCTCAATGTCTGTATAGCCGAAATGCTCTTTTTTGTAATTTAACAGAATCACGTAAATTTCGTGCTTTTCTTCTTCAATTGCCAAACTAATATAATGGTCAAGTATTATCACATCTGTGAAAACTTCGTCCGTCTCTGTCAAAAACTGCAACATTTCCACGTCATTGAATTCAAAGATATTGGACACGAATGTCAATAGATTTTTTTTGATGAAATCAAGTGCTTTTTTGCTTTTCGTTCTATGATAATGGTTTGCAATCGTTGAATTTTTTACATTTTCTAAAGTATCAATCGAAAATTTTTCTGTTTTCAACATTTCAATCATTTCTTTTATTTGCCTAGGTAATATGGAATCAATCTTTCCTGTAATCTGATAATCTCCGATTTGGAGTAATCTCAACGAATCACAGGAACGAATTGCATCATTGGGAATCATGATTTCACTATTTTGAATGATGACACATTCTAATCTTCTACAGCTTTCTAAAGCCCCTTGTTCCAATTTTATGACACTTTCGGGAATGATTATCTTTTTCTTCGTCGTCGGACAGCGAACTAATGTTTTTATTTGCTTGTCGTATAAAATTCCATCCAAAGTAGTGTAATTCTCATTTTCTTCTGAAACATTGAACACTGACAGGCTTTTGCATCCCCAAAAGGCAATTTTTCCAATTTCTGTGATATGCTTTGAAATGTCGATAGTTGTTATTTTTTCGCAACTTCGAAAAGCACCACTTTCAATCACTGTCACACTTTCCGGAATTGTGATGCTCTTTTTCGTTGGTGGGCAAAAAATCAATCTCTTTATTTGCTTATCATAAATTACTCCGTCAATGCTTGTATAATATTCGTTCTGTTCAGATATATTGATGGTACACAGTTTCGGACACCCAATCGCCATGCTTGCACCTATATTTTTGACATTTTTCGAAATCGTGATGGTCTCCAGCGTGTCACAAAGGAAAAATACCATTTTGTCGATACTCGTCACACCATCAGGAATGATAACATCTCCGCCGTTTCCGGTGTACTTTAGCAATACGCCATTTTTGATTATAAAATCACTCATTGATTTTTCCTTTCATTGGGTCTGGTTCATTTTGACAAGCGCACTGCGTACCTCGATTTTCTGTCTGCCAATGGTCAGATATTGTTGCAGATATGCCATATTCTGGATGGCTTTTGTCGGGTCAGGGTTGACGGTATGGCGGTAACTGATGATTTCATCTGTCAATTTCTGCACGAGGTCATGCAAGCCCTGCATACCGCATTGTTCCGCTTGTTTCAGTGTGCGTTCGTCCGGATTCGCCGACTGTAATCCCGTCTGCATGACTGAACATAACCAATTTTCGGCATTCCGCAACAATTCCGAAATGACGGGAGCGTGAGCAATATCCTTCCATTTGAAATTTTCCAGCATCTGGTAGGGGTCACTTTTGGGAACGTGAATGAAATCATACAATTCAATCGGGAATAACAATAATTTCCCCTCTTCGAAATATGCCGAACACAGCCAAGTATAATCTTTTTCGGGGGTTTCGTCCATCATTTGCCCGATTCGCTCCAACTGCTCAATAAATTCCTTTGTTTCGGCACGGTAGCGTACCTGCACACTGACACGGTTTTCCTCTTTGTCAACCAGTACCATATTTAATTTCTGGGAATGCTCGTCAAAAAATGTCTTCTCACACGCTGACGGACTCACGAAACAAAGCCGTTCCGTTTCCGTGGTGGGGTTCTGATTATCCAGCCATATCGCCAATTTCCTGAAATCGGTGAAAATCATACTCCGGATTTCCGGACAGTCCAAATTTGCTTGCTTCTGGGCGACTAACAAGGTTTCTTTGGACGTGGATAATTTACCGCCGTTGATTTTCGCATTTTTCAAGGTCAACTGCGAACGCATGAGCGTGTGAATGGGAGTGGCGGTATTCCATGCCGTGATTCTGGTGTATTTGCGGACGTTGACTGTATCATAAAATGTCGGTCTCAGGTCGGAAATTGTCAGAAACCGCTTGTTTGGGGTATCAAGGAAATAATAAATTGTTCCCTCGTAATCGCCGGAAATTCTTCTCTCCCCCACTGGCAACAATATTACATCATCGCTTTCCTCTTCGTAGGTACTGCGGAATTGTCCTAAACTTTCCTCTGTGATGGTTTCGCTTGTCAAGGTCGATAAATGCCGGAATGCTTCACAAAATGCCCTCAGAAATGCCGGAATCCGGAATACTGCTCTTCTCCCTCGTGCACTCTCCAGCATGCTACCCAATTCACGGAGCTGTCTTTCTGCATCTGCCATTTTCAGGGAATGACACCGAACTGCTCCGGCTTCTAAATGGTCAGGGATGTTTTCGGGCATCCGCACTAAGCCCCATTGAAAAACCTCGTGCAACAACTGCAAATTCTGCATTGCACATTCTCGGATGGCTTCCGCTTCCTTTGCAGAGAGTTGCTGTGCCTTTTCCTGAAAATCTTCCGCATTCACCAATTTTTCCTGAATCTGCCATGCCAGAATTACTGCGGATTTGTGGGCGCATAGTTCCTTGCTGTGACATGAACAGGTTGAACCCTCTAAAGGATACAATATCCGAACCGCTGTTCCGTCCGGCAATGTTCCAGACAAAATACTGCTTTTCTCCAGTTTGATTTTGTCAATGATGGGCAACATTTTTTTCAGCTGTGAACCCATTGACTTTTTGACGGCTTCGGGGGTGATTGCCTTCATGGCATCTTTCAGGGTATCGGGTAAACTCATTTCAATCGGGGGTTCTTCTTCCGTGGGTTCGGATTCTCCGGAATTGTTTTTCAGCCATAATATCGCCGAAATTAAATGCCTGCATACACTCCTTGACGGACAGGAACACGAACTTTCCCACAGGGGGGCTTTGATTTTGCAGACCTCTCCCCCAAAATGCACCTCTGCATAGTCATCCATGTAATTCACGGAAACTTCCGCATTTTCCAAATCTTTCAAGGCTCGCTTGTATGTGCCTTTGTTGGACATTCCGATTAAGTAGGCTTCGTCTGCTTCTGTGAGGGCTTGTCTGAGATTTTCCATGGTTTCACTCCTTATAATTTGAAACGCTTTTCGATGTCCGTTTCAATGTTAGTATAACCGCCGATTTGGTTTTTGTAATCCATCAAGAGGAGCTGAATTTCGTGCTTTCCGCTGTCAATCTCCAATACTTGTCACGCTATCGGGGATGGTGACAGCTCCGCTGTTTCCCGTGTACTTTTTCAATACTCCATTTTCAATCTGAAAGCCCATAATTCATTTTCTCCTCACAAAAATATTTTTGAATAGCGGGGAATCCTGCTGTAATACACAGCAGGAACACCCCGAATATTCGCTTGTCAGTTATGCGTGCAAACCGTTAGCCTTGTAATCCAGCAAAATCATCAAAATTTCGTTTCTGCTCTTGTCAATGCACTGATACAGATAACCATTGATATTTTCTATTGTCAGGAGTCCGCCGGCTTCTGTAAATGCCTGTACTGCCACCGTGTCATTCTGTTCAATGGCAAGATTCATGAACTCCGGAAAATGCCCTCTGATATATGCCAGAGATTTCGGGGTCTTGTTTTCCTTGTAATCCGTCAGGATATAGGGAACTGTTTTCATATAATCCAGAAATACTGTCAG
Source organism: Ruminococcus sp. UBA3855 (assembly GCA_002392545.1). Lineage (GTDB taxonomy): Bacteria > Bacillota > Clostridia > Oscillospirales > Ruminococcaceae > UBA3855. Next base: position 1,976 of record DGHF01000045.1, on the reverse strand, counting down.
GACGTTGTATGCCTTCTTGTCAATGCACAGGTGCAAATATTCGTCAATGCTCTTGGATGTGAAATGCTCGTTTCCGCTGGTGAACTCACGCACAAATTCTGCATCGTCCTGCTCCACTGCCAGACGAACCAGCTTGACGGAATTGTCTTTCAGGCACTTTGTCCCCTGAAATGCATTCTCACCGATTTTCGTCACGCTTTCCGGAATGGTCGCTGATTCCAGATTCTTGCATCCGCAAAACGCATATGCACCAATTTCCTCCAGCCCCTCCGGCATCTGCAACGTTGCAAGGTTACGGCACTCATAAAACGCACTCTTTCCCAGAACCTTTACTGTTTTCGGGATTGTCACCAAAACAAGATTACAGCAGTACTGAAATGCTTCATTTCCGATTTCCGTTACACCGCTATGAATTTTCACCGTGTTCAGACTGCCACAGCCCCAAAATGCACAGTTTCCGATTTTCGACACGCTCGCCGGAATTGTCACAGAGGTAATACTCTGGCACTCTCTGAATGCATTTTCGCCGATTTCGGTTACTCCTGCCGGAATGTTGATGCGCTGTAAATTCGTGCAGCCGGAAAATGCACAGCTCCCGATACTTGTCACACTGTCGGGAATTTTGACCGCTGTCAGGCTTGTGCACTCATAAAATGCACCATCGCCGATGCTGGTCACTTCGTCCGGAATGGTGACTGTTTTCACGTCCTTTTCTTCTGTGTACTCTCTCAATATGCCTTTTTTAATTTTGAATCCCATGATTATCTTTCCTTTCTCGATTTTGTTGGATGGGTCATTCTGCAAACCCGAACTTTTCCGCCTGATATTTCACCCATGGCAAGCCGAATTCACATTCTCTGAGTTTCGTCTTGCGTACTATGGGTATTTTAACATGAACTGCATTTTCTCACCTCCTTTACAGAGATTTGCAATTATTCTGGAAAATGATTTTCCTTGTAATCCAGCAGAATCATTAAAATTTGGTTTTTCTTCTTGTCAATGCACTTGTGCAGATATTCGTCAATGTTTTCAGCGGTGAAAAGTCCGTCTTCCTGTGCGAATTTCTGAACGGCTTCAATGTCATTCTGTGCAATGGCGGAATCCATGAACTTTTCGAAATACTCCTTGATGTGTGCAAGAAATTTCTTGTTTTTGGTCTCCTTGTAATCTTCCAGAATGTAGGAATCTGTCTCCATGTAATCCCATAAAAGCGTTGACACCTTGCGGGACTTTTTGTCCACACAGAGATATAAATATTCCTTGACCTTCTGCGGAGTCAGATACATAGAGAACTTTTCCAAGGGCGGAAGTGCAGAGGGGTTGTCTTCTTCCATTGCCGATTCCATCAGAGCTTGAAATTTCTCCTCACTGTCAATATCATCAAACTGCGGTTCGGGTTCGGGGGGGGGCAATTCTTCTCTGAAATCCCCAACATAAGGGAGAGCAGATTCATCCCCTGTTCTCTTGTAATATCCCCACATAAAGAAATGGGCTAAATCATTATCAGGCAATTCAGAGAAATTTTTCTCTTCTATCTTTCTCAGAATAGATGAAATTTCCTCTGAAACTGATTTATCACAAGGATATACTCTTTTGCCAAGAATCAATTCTTTCAGTCTTTTGCATCCCTGAAAAACCAAATCTCCAATTGTTGTTACGCTGTCAGGGATAGTGACAGAAGTTAAGCTTGAACAATTATAAAAAGCACACTTTGCAATATATGTTACGCTGTTGGGGATGATGACAGAGGTCAGGCTTGTGCATCTATCAAAAGCATGACTTCCAATTTTTGTCACGCTGTCGGGGATGGTGACAGAGGTCAGGAGTGTGTATCCCTGAAAAGCCCAATCTCCAATTGTTTTCACGCTGTTGGGGATGAAAACATCTCCACCGATTCCTTTATACTCTTTTAGTACTCCATTTTCAATTACAAAATTACTCATAATACTACTCCTTTCATTTTAAGAGAACATTTT
>DGHF01000235.1 GCA_002392545.1 Ruminococcus sp. UBA3855 | reverse complement strand
ATTGCACGGGGATATGCAGATGCACCAGCGACAATGAGTCTCGGCTTTGTTTTGTTTGCGAGCTTATAAAGTTCGGCATAATCAATCGTTTCTGTTTCGTCATTCAGACCATAGGAAACAAAGTTGAAATACTTACCGGAAATATTGACAGGTGAACCGTGTGTGAGGTGTCCGCCGTCGTCAAGGCTCATGCCGAGAACGGTGTCTCCTGGTTGCAGAGTTGCCACATAAACCGCTGTGTTAGCCTGTGCGCCGGAATGGGGCTGAACGTTAGCGAACTTTGCCCCGAACAGTTTGCAGGCTCTGTCAATTGCAATCTGTTCTACAATGTCAACGCATTCACAACCGCCATAGTAACGCTTTGCAGGGTAGCCCTCTGCATACTTGTTTGTGAGAACACTCCCCATAGCTGCCATGACTGCCGGAGAAACGATATTTTCGGAGGCAATCAGCTCCAAATTACGCTTCTGACGTGCAAGCTCTTTCTGCATTGCTGAACCAACTTCGGGGTCAACGCTTTCCACATAACCAATGGTGTCCATTAAATCTTTGTACATGGGAAAAACTCCTTTTTGTTTTATTTTTTGCTGTTACAAGCAATCTATTTTTATTATACAGGATTCCGCACAAAAAAGCAAGTCTTTTTTCAATATTTTTAGCCAAGACAGAAAAATTTACTTTTTCAGCTTTTTCTGATACAAGACATATCCAGCCACTGCGCCTGTCATAATGGAAACAGTCGGGAGGATTGATTTTTTGGCAGTCTTTTTAATGGCATTTTTTCCGGCTTTTTTGGCTTCGGGGATGATGATGCTCTTGACAAAGGGAATGCCGATTGTTTTCCCGATGTCAAGCATTAAGTCTTTGTTCATGATGCAGTACATTCCTTTCCTAATGAGAGAAATTTTGAAAAATCAGAATTTATCATATTATACTATTTAATATAGCAATTGATATTCTGTTTTTTGTGCAGTCGACTCTCCATTTTCAATGACGGGGAAGGTTAGGAGGGTTTACTATCCCTTCGCACGAAAAAAATAGATTAAAAAATATATAAAGGGTGCTGTGCAAGTGTCCCAAACCCTCCCTAACTGGTAAATTCCGATTTATCGTATAAAATAAAATTACCGTTTCTTCTTCCTCACAGAGAACCCAAACTCCCCACGTTTCCCACCGAGGGCGAAATATTCGCCATGTGCATAGGCAAGCAAACCGGCTTGTTGGAGATTCAATTTCCCCTTGCTGTTGAGAAAACGCTCCTCCACCTGTACGCAGGTAATTTCCGCCAGAAACATGGTATGAGAACCAAGGGCTTTCGATTCCGTCACTTTGCATTCAAGGCTGACCGGACAATCTGACAGAATCGGCGTTCTGACGGTCTGCCCCTCTGCTAACTGCAAATGACAACGGTCAATTTTATTGCAGTTCTTTCCGGATTTCATACCGCAGAAGTCAACTGTTTTCGCCATTGCAGAAGTCGGAAGATTGATGACGAATTCCCCCGATTTCTGAATGATTTCATAGGAATAGCGTGACGGTCTGACGGAAATATATGTCATTGCCGGATGGGTACAGACAATGCCTGTCCATGCGATTGTCAAGACGTTGGGGTTTTCCATTGTTCCGCAGGTCACCAGCGCAGGCGGAACAGGTGCAAGCAATGCACCGCCTTTCCAGATGGTCTTACTCATGATGCAATTTATCCAATTTCTGGAGCTGTTCAAGGGTGGTGTAGTGTTCGCATTCATGGCGGTTAGGTCTTCCCATGAGTTTGCCCAAAGATGCCACCGCCTTACCGCCCTCAAATAGCAGGTGATAGAGTTCATCTGTAATCGGCATTTCTACACCCATTTTTTGAGCCAAACCGTGAGTGACTTCACAGCAATAATAGCCTTCTACTGTACCGACTTTTTTCACAGCTTCTTCAGGGCTGACACCTTGCCCGATTAAGATTCCAGCACGGCGGTTTCTGCTGTGTGCGCTGGTGCAGGTGACAATCAAGTCTCCGATTCCGGTCAAGCCGGAAAAAGTATCCAATTCTGCACCCATTTCCAGCCCAAGGGATGTGATTTCATGAATGCCCCTTGTCATCAATGCGGCTTTGGTATTGTCACCGAAACCAAGACCATCACTGATGCCACACGCAAGGGCAATGACATTTTTCATCGCTCCGCCCAGTTCACAGCCGATAATATCCGCATTCACATAAAGCCGTAATGTGTCCGTGGTGAAAATGTCCTGAATATATTCAGCGGATTCAATGCTTTTGCTGGTGACAGCGACTGTTGTGGGTACACCAATGCTCAATTCTTCCGCATGAGATGGACCTGTCAGAACGACCACAGCACGATTGGGACATTCTTCTGAAATGACCTCACTCATTCGCTTGAATGTGAGATTTTCCAAGCCTTTGGATGTGTTCACAATGACAGTATTTTCTGAGATGAAAGGGGAAACCTCCTGCATGACGCTCCGCACGAAACTTGACGGAATGCCTACAATGACAATATCCTTTCCGGTGATGTCGTTTTTGTCGCTGGTCAGAGTGATTGCAGGGGGAATTTTCACCCCTTTTAATTTAGAAGATTCTCCGGTGTTGCGGATTTCGTCGAGTTCCTCCGGAAATTTTGACCAGATAGTTACATTGTGTCCTGCATTATTGCATACTAAGGCAAGCGCAATTCCGAACGCCCCCGAACCAAGAACAATAATATTTGCCATAATTGCCCAACTCCTTTTGTTATATTTCATGATTCTGATTTTGAGTGGAATTTCTTCTTTCCAGTCGATTTAACAGCAATTGTGCACAAAGTCCGGTAAATGCTCCGGCAATACAGCCCGAAATCATCAGGATTGGCAGACTTGCCAGAACGGCGGTTGTCTTCATGAGAACAAGTGCCATCAAAATTTGTCCGATATTATGAAAAATCGCCCCTGTGATACTGCAAAGCCATATCCAGTTTTTCGGGATGATATTTCTCAATGAAAGCATTCCCACCAGACAGAGAAACGCCCCTGACACACTATACAGCAATGATACAATCGTCCCGCTGAACATTGCACCTAATAATAATCTTGCAGTTACGACCATAGCCGTTTCATTGGGCTTGTAACGGAATACCGCATAGACTGTGATAATATTGGCAAGTCCAAGCTTGACACCTGCAATCGGGACGAGGTTCGGAATCCGCAGTTCAATGACGAAAATAATCAATGCGACTGCTGTTAATAATGCTAGTTCCGTGAGTTTTTTCGTGCTCATGCAATGCCCTCCCCATCCACAAAATGAATAATGACTTTGTGAGGCAGGCACACAATCGGCACATTTTCCGAACGCAGTACACCAGTATGTACACAAATCTGGTCGGGACAGTCGGCTTCTGACATGAAAATTGTGCCATCCTGAATGGTAATGATATTATAACCGCCGTCAGGTGCATCAATGCGGATAGTTTGATTTTTGGCTTTTCCCATGTCGAAAGTATAAAGTGTTGTGCCGTCCTGAATGATTTCAACCATCTGTCCGGCTGGCTGAGTTTCACGGACGACCACAATCACAATGGAACTGACGAAAATCAGCCCTACGCAAATCAATAATGCAATCAGTTTTTTATTCATGGGTCACTACCTCGACAGGCATGGTGCTTTGATTGGTGAAAGAATCCTGAATGCCGTCACTGATGATAATTCTGTTATCATCTGTCACAAGAATCATTTCGAAATCATTAGACTGTCTCCAATGTGCAACGGCATTTTCTGTTCCCTCCACAAATAAAGCTGTTGACAGTGCATCACAGTGCAAGCCGTCTTCCCCGATAATGGTTACGGAAACAAGCCCGTTATCCGCAGGGTAGCCGTCATTTTTATCAATGATATGCCAATAAATATTCCCCTCGTCATCCGTGAAATAGCGTTCATAATTTCCGGAAGTAATCACAGCTTTGTTTTCGATTTCCAGAACGCACATATTTTCAGCAGGGGAAAAGGGGTTGACCACTCCGACTTTCCAGAAAGAGCCATCCTGTTTTCGTCCGAGAGCCTGCACATTTCCGCCAAGGCTGATAATTGCCGATGTTGCACCGCTTTCCCTGAAAATGCGGATAACTTCGTTGCTGGTGTAGCCTTTGGCGAGTGCGCCGAGGTCAATCATCATATTTTCAGGAAGCGTGACCTGATTTCCGTCAAGCTGGATTCGGGAGTAATCCACATTTTCAAGCAATTGGGTGAGGGTATTATTATCAGGGACTTGCATGGAATCAGTTGTGAATCCCCACGCACGGAGTACCGGATAAATGGAAATATCCAAAGCTCCCTTGCTGTCGTTGCCGATTTGAAAGGCTTTTTGCAGGACGGTGACAGTATCATCACTGACACTGACGGGCATTCCATTGGAGCTGTTCACACGGCTGATGTCGCTTTCCGGATTGGTGACGGAGAATAAATTTTCAAGCTCCTGAATTCTTTCACTGGCTTGCTTGATGCATTCGCCGTTGTCGGAACTCCATACTTTCAGATTCATGTAAGTATCCATGGCGAAAATGTCAGCGGAGTGCAGTTCTGTTTTTTCGGGAGTATCAGCGGAGTGTATCAATGAACTGGTTTCAGAGACAGAAGAATTTTGGTTTTCCCCTGCCTGACATCCGGTAAATAAAAAAGCCCATATCAAGAGTAAAATTGCATATTTTTTCATGTGGAATCCTTTCCCAGCATTGCTGTATAGTATCATTATAACACACTTTCCCGAAAAAAGCTATACTTTTCGGGAAATTTATTTCACAAAAGAAAGCCCCCTTTGCCGGAGGGCGCAGGGGCACGGAAAAATATTTACTTTCTTGCCTGATTGAGACAGTCTCTCACGCCGTCCATGATGGCATTGGAACTGATGGTAGATTCTGCAACAATATCCACATCAGGACTTTGAGACGCTAAAATTGCATTTCTGATAGTTCCGTAAGCATTTTCAAAATACCACATATCACTTTCATTACAGCTTGCTGTCAGGTCGATAATTTTATCACTTTCGATTGTGACGGTGATATGTACCATGGAATCAAAGCCCATTTTGTCAGCGGAATATGTGCCGTTATTGTAGAGGACGGAAGCGGGCTGTTGTGGTTCGGGTTCGGGCTGTGGTTCAGGTTCGGGGGTATTCTGGATGGGTTCAGGTTCAGGCTGTGGAGCAGGTTCAGGGTCATTCTGGACAGGTTCAGGAGCAGGGTCATTTTGAACAGATTCAGGAGATGGCTCATCCTGAACAGGTTCGTTTTGTGGCTGTGCATCCGGAGCGGAATTTTCCGCATTGGAAACGTTTGCAGAGGTGGAAACAACGGCAGTTGTCACAGCAGGGGAGGCTTGTGTTTCTGTATTGGCAGGAACGGCAGTTGTTTCGGCAACGGAATTATCTGTTGAAATGGGAGTTGTTTCAGCTTCGGTGGGGGTGATGGTTTCAGAAATGGAATCCGTTTCAGAGATTGTTTCCATTGGGTTGGCGGATGTTTCCGCAGAGGTGCTGACAGCGGTTGTGGTTTCTGTAATGGTCTGCAATGCGGGGGCAGTCGTGGAAAGATTTGTTCCGTTTTCGGCAGATTGTACAGGAGTGACAGAAGAACGTGAAGAAATTCCCAGACCCCCGACAGTCAGAACGAATACCGCCGTACATACCACGTTCAAAATCGAATGCTTTTCGACTGGCTGTGTTTTTACAATGGCTTTCCGGATTCTCAGAACTGCATACCCCAAGAAAACAATACTGTAAATAATCACATCAAATAATGCGCCCTCTCGCCCGATTCTTGCACGAGGGATGAAAATTACCATTACATGCAGGTAAATCAATGCATAAAAAACATAGGCAATTCTCTGAATGGCTTTCCATGTTTGGGGTTTCATCTTTTTGCGGATGTTCTTAAACGAAATCACAGTCAATGGAATCATAATCAGCATTAATATCAGACAGATAATGCACGTCAAAATGAACGTTGTTTCTGTGACAGGTCTTCCGCTGGTCAGTCGCTTGATGTAGGTGACACCATAAGTCACCGCATGGGAAATAGTCAGAATCGCCGTGAAAATGGAAAGTTCCCCTCTGGACGGCATGAGCTGTTTTCTGATGGCTTTTGCACTGTCTGGCACTGCTCCGATGTATGCAACTACACACCATAATGCCGCCGCCAATGCCCCACGATTGAATAAACCTATCAGATACGTATTGACTGCTTGAGGAATTCCCTCTGGTCGGGTTTGTCCAATCATTATCATGATGACCGACACCACAGCCCCAGCCACATAAAAAGGTGTGGGATGTGTTTTTAATGGCTTCGCACAAAACCACGAAAAAACACAAGCCACAATGATTGCGATTAAAAATAACATGTTTTTCTCCTGTCTGCTGTCAGGACAGCGAATTTTTATTTTGTCATGATACAAAAATACCCCATGCAAGCAGTCTCTCACGGCTGAATCAACCGGAAAAACTGCTTTTCAGGGCAACCAATATGAGGAATTGAATGAAAATGATTACTTCTTGTTTTTCTTTGTTGTGAATCCGACAAGTCCTATGATGCCAGCAAGTGCTACAAAGGGAGCAGCACCAGCAGGGTCGCCTGTTTTCGGTGCAGCTGTGGACGAACTGGAACTGCTTGTATTTGCTGTTGTCTTACTGGACGAACTGGAACTGCTGGAATTTGATTTTGTGGTAGTAGTGGTAGCTTTGGTAGTGGTAGTAGTAGAGGTTGTTGTAGTGCTGGTGGTTGTAGTAGTGGTGGTAGTGGAGACAGGGGCAGAATCGCCGGTATTGAATTTCAGGGGGGTATTGTATCCGGTTGCATTGACAACAATATCATAATTCTGACCTTCTACAAAGACAGGGGTATTATTTGCCTGTACGGTCTTGTCAATTGTGCCGTCAGCGGTGATAATGGTAGTACCTCTTCTTCCAGTGTTGTAGGTATTTTCGCCGACCTGAACAGAGGTAATATTTTTGATGAAATTATCAGCATCTTCCTGTGTGTAGCCTTCCGCCGGAACAATCTTTCCTTCTCCGTCATAGGCAACAGGGAGGGAGTCTGTAGAAAGTGTGAAAGTTCCCTTGACATTTGCATATTTTCCGCTTTCGTCGGAAATGGTCAGATTATATTTTGCAGGCTGTGCATTCTGATAACTGATATTTGCGACACCATCAGCGAATGTGACAGTGAAGCCGTCCGCAACTGTGCCAACTGCCTGATAATCCGCAGGGAACGCAGAAACATCCGCAGTCACTGCGCCTGTACCAGCTGTACTGTCCTTGACTTCCACCCCAGCGGTAAAGATTTCAGGGAGATACAAATTCACATCTTTTACAACTCTGTAGCCGTCGAGGGTAATCATGACGATTTCGTCAATGGTTGCGCCGTTGGTGCTGTGATAATCTTCATTGTCAATATTGTTTCCGTGGGTTTGGGTCACATAGCCGACAGACCATGCATACTGACCGTTTCTCCAGATGTTTTCGAGTGCTCTCATGGCATAATAATTGCCGTCAGTGGTCTTGACAATTGCGCCGTAAGTATCCGCATCTTTGGGAAAATTTTCAACCTGAATCTGATAATCTCCGTAGTTGGTCTGAGTCTGGAGTGTAACACTTCCGCCGACATCCTGAACGCCGTCAGTATCATTGATTTTGGAGAAGGTGACATTTTCACCGTCAACGGTAACTGTCTTGTATGCAGTCGGTTCAGCGGTCATATCTGCATTCGGAGTGAAACTATAATTGTCTTTCAGAAATTCATAATTTTCAGCCTGAATGGCAACCGGATACACAACGCCTAAAATCTTTCCGCCAACTTCGGCTTCTTCGTAGTATGTACCAGCAGCAAGACCGCCTTGTGTCCAATTGCCTTCTTCGTCGAAACTTCCGACGGCATTTCCTTTCCATTTGTTGGCGGTTGCAGAAGAAACAGCATCTACTTCCACATCAGAATTATTAGCTTCCTCGAATTCTGCTTTGAAGAAATCGGCATAGGGGATTTGCATTGTACCGTAGATTGTACCAGTTGAAGGAATTTCAGCAGGGTCTTGGGTGGTGGAAGGTGCTTCGGTGACGGGTTCAGTGGCATTCTGAACGGGCTGAGTTTCCTGAACAGCTGTTGTGGCTACTTCTTCGGCAGAAACCTGAAATGGAACTGCTGTTAATGCGGTGGCGGTGATGAGTGCCATCGTTAAAATTGAACTTACTTTCTTCATAAAATAACTCCTTGCTTTACTGACGGAAACATAATAAAATAAAGAAAATACGCTTTTTTCTGGTACTGCGTAAGTTTCCGCTTACTAGTTTTTACAATTTACAGTATACCATACTGTTATGAAAATGTCAAGCATTTTTTCCATCCGATACAAGAAAATATTTTTTCAGGAAAAATCATATTTTTGTGCAGTTTACAAAAATATTGATTTGATTGATAACTTGCAATCAATTTTTTTGATTGTCTTGCAATTGTAGAAAAAACGTGCTATAATGGGATTATATACCAGTCAAAAGGGGGCGGAATGTCATGGCATCATTCACCAAAAAGGCAATTCGTGAAACGTTTCTAAAATTATTGAGGGAAAAGCCTGTCAGCCGTATCAGCATTTGTGAAATTGTGGAAACGTGCGGAATCAACCGGAATACATTCTACTACTATTATCAGGATTTACCGGAACTCATTGAGGAAATTATTGCAGAGGAAACCGCAAAATTTGTCAACCGATGCAACAATATCAGCTCCATTGAGGAGTGCGTTGAGGTAATTGTCAATGAATTGGTGCGAAACAAAAAAGCCATTCTGCATTTACATCAGTCTTCTGTGTCTAATCGGGTGTTTTATGAAAAATACCTCTGGAAAGTCTGTGAGCATTTTGTAACGTCTTTTCTAGAAATGTCCCTTTCGGAAAAGGAAATCAGTGAGAAAGACAAAAAAGTGCTGATACGCTTCTACAAATGTACCTGTTTCGGGTATGTGATTGAATGGCTAGATGATGGCATGAGGTCAGATGTTATATCTGATTTTCATCGCCTTTGCGAACTCAAACAAAATATGTCCATTGAAGACCTACAAAAAACTTACGGTAAAAAAACAGACACTTAACTGTTTTTGTCTGAATTTCAGACAGCTGTATAAAAATGACCATTGTTTTTCTGAAAGTAGTATGATATAATCAAATCAGCACCACGGAAACGGCATCATGACAGGTCGGTATTTTGCCTGAATCTCATCCAACGACTTCCAAAATGGAGTAATCCTGCTGATGTTGTTTCCGTCGGTGTCACCATTATTATGGGGAATGTTGCGCTGTGAGTCTCAGCACGTTTTGCAAAAAGCTAATGCAAACCGCACTCAGGGCGCAACTTCCCCCATACCCCCTTTCCAATAAATGGGTGACATTGCGCTGTGAGTCTCAGCACGTTTTGCAAAAAGCTAATGCAAACCGCACTGAGGGCGCAACTTCCCCCATACCCCCTTTAACATTTTGACAGCTTGTATCTCCTTTCTATGTTTTTCTTTTTTACTCTGTGGACATTTGCCCTCAGCATTGATGCTGGGGGTAAAATGTTATCAAAAAGTAAAAAAACATTTCGTTGAAAAAATTTGATGCCCAATCCTTGACATTTGGAGAGAATCGGGTTATAATAGAGAATGTATGAACGGAATTAAACGTTTATATCAGGTCGTCAAACAGGAAAACCGTCTGTGCATGGAGGGACAGTCATGGAGGATTTACGGAAAGAACTGCATTTTGCAATGGTCTGCACAATTCTCATGGATGTGGCTGTATGGCTGTTATCGTTGATAATGACGAAAAAACTGGAAATTTCTGTTCCTTTGGGCTTAGTGCTGGGGAGTATCGGAATGTACAGCAATCTTCTGTTATTAAGGCGGAGTATTCAGAATGCTGTCTATCACGGCAAAACAAGAGACATTGTCGGCTATGTGTTTCGGGTTTTGATTGCATCGGCGGTCATTGCATCGGGGCTGATGTCGGAATATGTCAACGCCGTGACGGCGGTACTGCCTTTTCTGTATCCAAAGGTGATTTTTGGAATTTTGGCGACAAAGCCGGAAAAAGCAAAATCTGACAAGAATGGAGGGATATGATTCTTGGAAATCGGTAATTTATTAAGAGGTTCACCAGACGGAATTGATGTCAGAGGACCGGGGGTTCTTTGTTCGTTTGATGTGTTTGGCGTGACCATCAATCTCACGGAAACAGTTGTTATCAGCTGGGGAATTATCCTTGTTGTCGCATTGTTGCTGAACTGGATAACTAAGGACATGAAAACAAAAGATATTTCCAAAAAGCAAGTTGTTGCGGAATGGATTGTTTCAACGGTCTACGGGCTTGTGGATGACACCATGGGAAAGCACTGGCACAATTTCGCTCCGTACATAGGGGCACTGTTCACGTTTTCCATCACAGGAAGTTTGGTGAGCATGTTGGGTCTGCGTTCCGTGACAGCGGATTTTAATGCTCCTTTGACATGGGCATTGGTTACATTTGTACTGATTCACGGCACAAATATTAAGACACATGGAATCGGCGGTTACTTGAAAGGGTACATTGACCCTGTTCCGGTCATGTTGCCAATCAATATTTTAAGTGAATTAGCGACACCGGTTTCGATGAGCCTTCGTCATTTCGGAAATGTGGTTAGTGGTATGGTTATCACCAGCCTGCTCTATTTTGCATTATCCGCAGTGACAAAATCCATCGGCGTGGCATTTATGACAATCGGTATACCGGCTGTGGCATCGCTGTATTTTGACCTGTTCAGCGGTTTCATGCAGGCATTTGTATTTATTATGCTGACAATGGCATATATTTCCAATGCAGACGGCAGAAACGAGGAGTAAATGTTAGTAGGTAATTTTGAAAAAGAAAAGATTATTTTTGGAGGTTTATCATGGAAAATAACGAATTGATGGCAAGAGCGATTGTTTTGGGAGCATCCGCATTGGGTGCAGGTACAGCAATGATTGCAGGTATTGGCCCTGGTATTGGTGAAGGTTATGCAGTTGGTAAGGCTTGCGAATCTATCGGCAGACAGCCGGAAAGTTCCGGCGCAGTTACCAGAACCATGTTCATTGGTTGTGCGGTTGCGGAATCGACTGGTATTTATGGCTTGCTGGTTGCATTGCTGTTGATGTTTGCGAATCCGTTTATCAATAAGATTTCCGGCTGATTCTGACACCCGAAAGGGAGGAAAATACATTGAATCTCGATTTTTTAACAATAGATGTCGGTACGATTCTTTTCACGTTAATCAATACGCTGATAATTTTTCTGGTGTTCAAGTTCCTGTTGTTCAAGAGAGTGGATGCTATTTTAGAACAGCGGAAACAGGAAGTCAATGCTACTTACAAGAAAGCTGATGATGCATTAGCCTCAGCCAATTCCGACAAGGAAAAATATGCTTCTGCAATGGCTTCCGCTAAAGAAGAAGCAAGTCAGATTATCAGCCGTGCCGAGAAAAATGCACAGCGTCAGGGAGAAGAAATTCTCACTCAGGCACGTCAGGAGGCTTTGGCAGTCCGTGAGAAAGCTAGCTTTGAAACAGAACGTGAAAAGGTTCAGGCAAGAGAAGAATTGCAGGGCGAAATTTCAGACCTTGCAGTTGAACTCGCTCAGAAAATTATGGAAAAGGAAATCAACAAGGCTGACCATCAGCGTTTGATTGATGAATTCCTTGACGAAATGACCAGTGAGGGCGAACAGGCATGACACAACAGACAGTAGGTACAGTATATGCGGAAGCCCTCTTTATGCTGGCGAAAGAAGAACATAAGGAAAAGCAGGTCTTTCAGGAGTTTAATCAGTTCTGCGGAATTGTGGAACGTCAGCCGGAATTTATTTCCCTGATGAGTCTCCCGACTCTTTCCACGGAAGAAAGGCTTGTCATTCTCCGGCAGGTTATCGGGAACGATACTGGAATTACAGAGAATTTTCTTTGTCTGCTGGTAGAGAAACAGCGTTTCAACCGGCTGGCAGAAATCCGCTCCGCTTTTAATAAGCTCTTTTATGAGGCTTTCAAAATTGCAGAAGTATTTGTGACCTCTGCGGTTGCTCTCACAGATGCACAGAAGGACGCACTCAAAGAACGTCTGCAAGCGAAACTGGGCAAGAATATTCTGCTCCGTGAACGTGTGGACAGCTCCCTGATTGGCGGTATGGTTGTGCAGTACGGTGATACCCGAATGGATAATTC
>DGHF01000208.1 GCA_002392545.1 Ruminococcus sp. UBA3855 | reverse complement strand
TTGATTCAGATAACACCCTTTTGAAGCATAATATTTGCATAAAGGGCTTTTTCACTGGTTGCGATAATGCAATAAACTTTCTTCGCTTCTTCATAAAATGCAAAGCGTTCAATTTCACCGACGGCATTCGCTCCACGGTTGTCATGTTTTGCAATGATTTCTTTGTAAGTGTCCCAGATGGGAGTTTCCACAGGGTCATTGGGCATGACTTCCATTAGCTGAACAGGCTTTTCTACATAAGTATCAAGAGGGAATACGGTCAGAATCGCATCCAACAGCTCCGGAACTCCATGACCGTCACAGCGAATCACAATCGCATTTTTCCCCATGCTTTCGGCTGGAAAATTGCCATCCGAAATGATAAGGCGGTCACTGTGTCCCATTTCACAGAGGACTTTCAGCAGTTCGGGGGACAGGATAGGGGGGATATTTTTTAACATTTCAATACCTCATTATCATCAATTTATTCATCTGAAACCATTGCAGATTTAATGCCATTCGCAAGACCTGCAATCGCCTGAATTTCGCTCGGAATAATAATTTTGGTTGCCTTACCGTCAGCGGCCTTTGCAAAGGCTTCAAGGGCTTTCAGTTGCAAAACCGCTTCATTCGGGCTTGCTTCGTTGAGCATTTTCAGGGAGTCAGCCAAAGCCTGCTGAACCATTTCAATGGCTTGTGCTTCGCCCTTTGCTTCCAGAATTTTCTGTTCTCTTGCAGCATCTGCACGGAGAATCATGGCTTCTTTTTCAGCTTCTGCCTTGAGAATTTCGGCTTTTTTGTCGGCTTCGGCACGGAGAATTTTGGATTCCTTTTCTGCTTCTGCAACAAGAACCTGAGATTTCTTTTCACCTTCTGCCTGCAAGATTTTTTCACGGCGTTCACGTTCAGCCTTCATCTGCTTTTCCATAGATTCCTGAATTTCTCTCGGAGGGAGAATGTTTTTCAGTTCGACACGAATTACCTTGATACCCCAGCGGTCTGTTTCCTCGTCAAGAATAGCGGTGATTTTGGTGTTGATGGTATCACGGGAAGTCAATGTAGAGTCGAGTTCCATTTCACCGATAATATTTCTCAAAGTAGTCGCTGTGAAGTTTTCAATTGCCATCATGGGATTCTCAATGCCGTAGGTGTAACGCTTTGCATCAGTGACTTGGAAGAATACAACCGTATCAATCTGCATGGTAACATTATCTTTGGTGATAACTTGCTGAGGTTTGAAATCAACCACACGTTCCTTGAGGGATACTTTCTTTGCCACACGGTCGAAAATCGGTAACAGCATGTGAAAACCTGTACCCAGTTCCGTGCGGAATGTTCCCAGACGTTCTACTACATATACATGCGCCTGCGGTACAATGCAGATACTTTTGATAATCACAAACAATACAAAAATAATCAATACAATGAAAACATATGTCATAATATGACCTCCTTCAAAAAAGTGAGCTTGTTTATTTTCAGCCTGTAGCCCTTCCGGTAACGGTTGTTTGTTCCGCTGGAATGACATAAGCTGTCGTGCCTGAAATTCGCTGTACAATCATCACAGAACCAACCGGAAATGTGCCGCCGTTTTCGGAACGTGCTTTCCAATTGACACCGCCAATTTTGACACGTCCGGTATTTTTCTTAGCGTTGATTTCCTCAGTGACAATTGCAGTTTTGCCAACTTCTGCATCTGCATTGGTGGGAAGTACGTCCTTGACCTGAATTTTGTTGACAAGTGGTCGTGTCACGCAGAGAAGCACCACGGAAATCAATGTGAATCCGATTGCCTGTGTGACTGTCGGAAGTCCTGCCGCCGCCATTACAAATGCCACTAACGCCCCAGCCGCAAACCAGACACTTACCAGCTGGAGTGTCACCGCCTCTGCAATGACCGTGACTGCAAACAGAACTCCCCATACTATCATATTCGTGTACATAGTGACAACTCCTTTCCGAAAACCGTAAATTTCATTGACAACAGGAGAGAAGGTGTTTTCCTTGTTCTCTCATGCCTCTATTATACCACATTTCATAACGCTTGTCAATACTTTTTACTGAAATGTAAATATTTTTTACCCCACAAATTTTTCAGAAAGCACTTGACTTATCAGAAAAAATATGATATAATGCAAATATCATTTTATTGTGGAGGAAATTTCATGAGATATTGGACAGTACAAACAAGAGATGTTGTTGAGCAGATTCATGAAAATGGGATTTTTGAGCCTGATTTCAAAAAAAGTCGTTATATCAATAAAATCAACTCCGATTTATCGGAACTTTATGATTTTATTTTGCAATCATTCAATCATGTTAATCATATGTCACTTTCGGGAGTGGTTTTTGCATTCACTGCTTATAAGGATAGCACCCTGTATATTCTTGAAACTATTGAAGATTTTCAGAAAATTATCAGATGGAGGGCTGAGGTAATCGGAGGACTTTGGAGAAATTTTGACCCAAACAATCATGTAGTATTGGAAGTCGAGTATTTGGATGATTTCAACCCTGTGTATATGGATATTAACGATTTCCAGTTCATGATGCCACCAGTTAGGCTTCTTCCTCCGTATTCTTCTGATTTTTCGGAGAAATTCCGTCAGAATGTCAGCAGTGGAATTTTTACAGAATCTCCATTGCCCTCCGGATTATTGCAAGTACATTTACCTTACATTAAGGAAGAGAATCTGATTGCGGTTCATGATTTCTTTTCTCTTTGATTTGGAAATATTTGTAAACTGCTGTGCTTTTTGACGGTACAGCAGTTTCTTTTTGCCCTGAAAATGAAATGCTTGTCAAAAAATCGAAAAAAACATTGACGAACCGGAATTTTTGTGCTATAATAGGATAGTAATTCTTAAAGATTGATTAGGAGGGGCTGGAAGGTGTTTCAGATTATCCGAAAAGAAGTATTGAATCCTTCTGTGACATTGATGGAGTTTGATGCTCCCTATATTGCCAGAAAAGCAAAAGCAGGGCAGTTTGTGATTTTCCGTGTGGACGAATTCGGCGAACGGATTCCGCTGACAATTTCCGACTATGACCGTGAAAAGGGGACAATTACCCTGATTTTCCAGATTGTGGGACGTTCCACGCAGAAACTCAATGCCTTGAATCAGGGGGACTATATTCAAGATTTGGTAGGACCTCTGGGGATGCCGACGGAAATTCCGGAAGATGCACAGAGAATTTGTGTCATTGGCGGAGGTGTGGGCTGTGCGATTGCCTACCCGCAAGCAAAACAATTATTCCAACAGGGAAAGCAAGTAGATGCAATTGCAGGTTTCCGGAATAAAGAAATTGTGATTCTGGAAAATGAATTTCGTGCAAATTGTTCTGATTTGACTATCTGCACCGATGACGGCAGTTATGGCATCAAAGGCTTTGTGACAAATGCATTGCAGGAAAAAATTGATTCCGGCATTCATTATGATTGTGTCATTGCCATTGGACCTATTCCCATGATGAAATTTGTCTGTGTTGTTACAAAAAAATATAATATTAAAACACTTGTTTCTTTGAATCCCATCATGGTGGACGGTACGGGGATGTGTGGCGGATGCCGTGTAAAAGTCGGCGGAAAGATTCGCTATGCCTGTGTAGAAGGACCTGACTTTGACGGACACGAAGTCGATTTTGATGAACTGATGCACAGAAATGCCGTCTTTGCAGAACGTGAAAAAGAATGCCGGATGATGGCACTCGCAGACCAAACCGGAGGTGAAAACTAATGCCGAACATGTCTCAGACAAAAGTACCCATTCCCGAACAAGACCCCAAAGTCAGGGCGCATAATTTCGAAGAAGTGACCCTTGGTTATACCAAAGAAATGGCGATGGAAGAAGCGACAAGATGCCTGAATTGCAAGAATATGCCGTGTGTTTCCGGCTGTCCTGTCGGGGTGCGGATTCCGGAATTTATCAAAAAAATCACAGAAGGCGAATTTGAACAGGCTTATGAAATTATTCACTCCACAAATGGACTCCCTGCGGTGTGCGGTCGTGTCTGTCCGCAAGAAAGACAGTGTGAAAGTAAATGTGTGAGGGGCAAAAAGGGCGAACCTGTCGGAATTGGACGGTTAGAGCGTTTCACAGCAGATACACATATGCAACTTGATAACACTGTCATCAGGAAGCCCATTCCGAACGGTCACAAAGTCGCCATTGTCGGCGGAGGTCCTTCGGGTCTGACGTGTGCCGGAGATTTGGCACAGCTGGGCTATGAAGTGACGGTATTTGAATCGCTCCATGTAGCTGGTGGGGTGCTGATGTACGGGATTCCTGAATTCCGTCTGCCGAAAACTATTGTACAGAAGGAAGTTGACAATCTCAAGAAAATGGGCGTCAACATCATGACAAATATGGTCATTGGTAAGGTATTGAGCATTGACGAATTGATGAATGACGGATATGAAGCCGTGTTTGTCGGTTCTGGAGCTGGTCTGCCCCGATTCATGGGCATTGAGGGAGAGGATTATGTCGGGGTATGCTCGGCGAATGAGTACCTGACCAGAATCAACCTCATGAAAGGCTATAAAGAGGGCTATGATACCCCTGTATTGCAATCGAAAGCGGTTGCCGTTGTGGGCGGTGGTAACGTGGCTATGGATTCAGCAAGAAGTGCGCTCCGTATGGGTGCGGAACATGTGTATATTGTCTATCGCCGTTCAGAAGCCGAAATGCCAGCCCGAAAAGAAGAAGTTCATCACGCAAAGGAAGAGGGGGTGGAATTCCTGAATTTGAATAATCCTGTCAAGCTCCTTGCAGATGAAAATGAACGTGTCCGTGCTGTAGTTCTCCAGAAAATGGAACTCGGCGAACCTGATGCAAGTGGACGGAGAAGCCCAGTTCCGGTTGAGGGTTCAGAATATGAACTGCCGGTTGATACGGTGATTATGGCAATTGGTACATCTCCGAATCCGTTACTCCGTGCCACCACAGAGGGCTTGGAAGCCAATAATCGTGGCTGTCTGATTGTGAACGAAAATATGATGACGACCAAAGAAGGCGTTTATGCCGGAGGAGATGCTGTCACAGGTGCGGCGACTGTCATTCTGGCAATGGGTGCAGGAAAATCAGCGGCAAAGTCCATTCATGAATACATTCAGGGAAAATAAAATATAAAAAGGGGTTTGGGGAAAAATGCCC
>DGHF01000211.1 GCA_002392545.1 Ruminococcus sp. UBA3855 | reverse complement strand
ACCTCACCATCAAGGAAATTGAAACCCTCCGCAGTTTTTCGGATGCATTCACCGACAGAGGTCAGACTCTTGGAATCTGTTTCATTGGAAACCATGAAACGATTGCACATATGAACAAGAAAGCAGAGTTTGCACAGATTTCAAACCGCACAAAGCAAAGTGTTTTCTATACTCGTTCTGAAATTCAAAGGTCGGATATTGTGAAACTGTTTCAGGTTTATAACGAATCTGACAACAAGAAAGAAATTGAATTGCTTTTCAGAATGCTCTGCGTGTTCCGTGTACCGTTTCCAGTCGGATGCAGACCGCATTCCAGATGTGGGAGGACGTTTACCGAAATGATGCTCCATGGCTGAAAAAGCGTGTCCGCTCTCTGCGGATTCCGTCATCTGTCTGCAAGGAACTCAAACGCCTGATTATGACAGAGTTTTCCGCTTCCATTACTTATCCCCATTATAATGGGGGAAGTTCCCCCGTGAAGTCTCAGCACGATTTGCAAAAAACTGACGCAAATCGCACTGAGGGGGTAACTTTCCCCCATCCCCCCTTGGATACTGTTTTTCAAAAATCCATTCCCATGCTCCGCAGAAAATTAGATTTCGGGCTTGCTATGGGTGGGATGCTGTTCAAGCCATACTGGACAGCAAACGGGATTCAGCTTGATTTTGTACCGCAGAATCAGTATTTACCGATTCATTATACTGCTGATTTTTGTGATGCTGTCGCCTGTCCTGAAACGGTGACAATCGAAAAAGTCAGTTACACCAGAATCGAAATTCACAACTACGACAGGGCAAGTCAAACCCACACCATTGAAAACCGCTGTTTTCGTTCTGATTCTCCTGCATTTCTGGGGAAAGAGTGCAGTCTGTCAGAAGTTCCCGTTTGGTCTGGGATGCTTGCCTACAAGAAATTTTACAACGTCAGAAATCCCCTGTTTTCGGTGTTTCAGATTCCTGATTCCAACAGTATCGACCCCGATTCCCCTCTTGGGATTTCCGCTTTTTCGGATGCAGTCGATTTCATCCGTGACGCAGATGAACAGTGGGAGCGGATTCTCTGGGAACTGGAAAGTTCGGAACGTGCCATTGATGCCAGTGAGGATTTGTTCCGTTTCAAGGGCGGAAAGCCCGAACTCCCCAAAGGCAGGGAGCGAATGTTCCGAACATTCAGCAATAACCCAAATACTGGAACAGGAATTTTTGAGACGTTTTCGCCTGAAATCCGTGACAGCTCCTATTTCAATGCGTTCAATCAGATGCTACGCAGAATAGAAAGTTCCTGCGGTTTAAGCTATGGCACATTGTCGGAAGTCAGTGACGTTGAGAAAACCGCCGAAGAAGTCAAAAGTTCCAAACAGCGGAGTTTCAGCCGTGTTTCTGATATTCAGGAGTCGCTCCGAACGTCTCTTGAAACTATGGTCTCTGGAATGCAGTACTTGCGTGATTACTACGAAAATCGTCAAAACGGTGACGTGACTTTGAAATGCACATTTGGGGATGGGATTCTTGAAGATGCTGACAAGGAATTTAACCGCCGTTTATAGATGGTGACGGCTGGGCTGTATTCCAAGGAACAATTTGTGATGTGGTATTTTTCTTGCGATGAAACAACCGCTGTCAAATTGATGCCGAAAATGGAGGGTTTATTCAATGCTAACGCCTTCACAGTATGATGCAGTCGCAGACCAGATTGTTGACCTCTATGCACAGCTCAATGAAAGCATTGTCGAGGACATTGCAAGGCGAATTATGGAAACGGGGACGATTTCAGAATCTGCAAGATGGCAGTTGAAGCAGCTTCAAGAATCGGGGATGTTGTATGATGATGTGATTGCTGAAATTTCCAGAATCAATTACCAAAGTCAGCAAGAAATTCAGAATCTTTTCCGAAACGCTGGCATTGAATCCGTCAGAAATGACAATATTTTCTACAAGCCGACTGGAAATCAGGTGTTACGGCTGTCAGATTCTGCGTTGCAGGTTCTCAATGCTGGCTATCAAAAATGTGCTGGAAATCTCCAGAACCTCACTTTGACAACCGCCAACAATGCACAGCAATTGTATCTGGATGCCTGTAATCTGGCTTATTTGCAAGTTACAAGCGGTGCTATGGATTATGGAACGGCAATCAGGAAAGCCGTTCAGATGGCTTCCCAACAAGGCTCAATGGTGAGTTATCCGTCAGGACATCGAGACCAGTTGGATGTTGCTGTTCGCCGTGCTGTTCTGACTGGTGTCGGGCAAACTGTCCGTCAAATTTCCGTTATCAATGCCAATGATATGGGTTGTGACCTCATGGAGATTACTGCTCATGCAGGTGCAAGACCTTCTCATGCTCACTGGCAGGGGCAAATCGTCAGTCTTTCGGGCAGACGTGGTTATCTGACAGTTCGTGATATTGGTTATGGGGATGCTGATGGGTTCGGCGGTATCAATTGCCGTCATGATTGGTATCCGTTTTTCGAGGGTATCAGTCAGAGGGCATATTCTCCCGAACGCTTGCAGGAACTTGAAAATCACCGCATTCAAATCGGTGACAACTGGTATACGGATTATGAGGTCAGTCAGATGCAAAGACGTTTGGAGCGTGATATTCGTGAGAAAAAACGGCTCGTTGCTGGTGCAAGGGCTTCTGTTGACTCCGCTCCAGACGAACCAACCAAAAAGCAAATGCAGGAGCTTTTTACAAATGCTTCGGTTCGGCTCAAAAAAGCGGAAAAGAAACTTGACGACTTCTGCAATCAGACAGGTTTCCGCAAAGATAACAACCGTGTCTGGGTCAATGGATTTGGTAGAAGCACCAGCCAAAAGGCGGTTTGGGCGAATAGCAAGGCTATCAGTTCTTCTTCTCATGTTTCAGAAGATGAATTCAATAGCCCAATAGAGAATATTTTGAAAAAATTTCGAGATGTTCTTGACAAATCTCAAAAAGATGCTATAATAAAATCAAAGGGGATTGAACAAACTTTAAAATCAATAGGTTTTGTAAGTGTAGATAATTCTTTCATTCAAAATGTAGATAAGCAATTACAACTTTCTATTGTGGAAAAATTAGAAGAATTGGAAAGAAAATTTTCGGCTATTCAACGTTCTGTTTCTCCTAAAATTTCTGCGAATTTACAACGAAGTAGCATTGCATGTGTGTCACATAAAACTTCCAATCCAAGTATTCAAAGTTTAGTTTTATCTCCAACGAAATTCAAGAATAAGAAACGCCATATTTCTGCCAGAAAGAAAGAGGTAAAGAAACACTATTGTATGCCTTGTTTGAGAGATAAAGAAACGCTGTCAGTATATGTAGTTACTCACGAATACGGTCACATGCTTGAAAACATCCTCATATATGAGAGAAGTATGGTTCAGAATGTTACATTTGATGATATAGCGAAGCAAATAAAGGATGAAATTATTTTGATTGCTCAGGGGATTGATAGTAACTTTAATTTACAAAGAAATTTATCAGTTTACGGCACAAAGAATGACAAAGAATTTTTTGCAGAAGTTTTTGCAAATAGTCAACTTGGAAAACCTAATGTTTTGGGGCAGGCAATGCTAATTTGGTTGCAGAAGGAGGGATTTTAATGGAAGAAATGCCGTTTTTTATGAAAAAGAAAGAATGGTATTATTATGACACTCAAGACAAGAAATACAAGCTCACAAATGAAGCTCCTTCAAAAGCCAGAAAATCATATAGCAAATTTTATAGTCAGCCTCATGTATATGTTGACGAAAATGGCGACGAATGGACAGAAGATTAAAACGCTTACTTGTTCATTGGGTGAATAGCAGTACGGATTAGGAGCTGAACTTCTTGACCTAACATCCGTACGATGATGAATACTGATTTATAAATACTCCGTAAATGCCCTTTAAGGGGTGTTTACGGGGCATTTTTATAGTATTTACAAGGCTATTTAAGCCTTATTTTTATACCCTGAAAGGAGTTTTTACAATGGCAGAAGAAACCAAAAAGGAGCAGACAGCAGAACAGAAGCCCGAAACTGCTCCCAAAACTTACACCGAAGAACAGTACAAAGCCCTCGAAAATCAGCTTGCAGAAGCCAACAAGACCATCAAGTCTTACACTGATATGGATATTGAGGGAATCAAGAAGTCTGCGGAAGAATGGGAGCAAGAAAATATGCGTTCAGGGGGTGACTTTGTATGAGAAATGTAGCGATTTATACGGCGGACAACACGCTAGTTGGAAACCAATTTAAGCAGTTGAATGAGGTCAGATTTACCGCCTCGCCAATCATCAAAAAATACACTATGGCGGACGGCTCGCCAGTAATTTACACCGCCCCGAACTCCGCCAACACGACGGAAATTGTGCTGGAATGTACTCAGGCGGATGCAAGAAGTCTCTGTGCATTTTCAGCATTAGCAGAATTTTATTTTACAGGTTTGAACATCATTTCCAATCAAAATTTTTCTGACAGAGTGCATTGTTATTTGACAGGTGCAATTCAAGCAGATTTAATTTCTGAACCTCTTGACAAGTGTCAGGTTCGTGTACCCGTACAGGTGGTGAGCTGAGCATGATTCTGACTGAAATTATCACTGGGAAAATGGAAAAGTACAATTACAATTCCAAAAAGTGGGTGCAGGTCATGGAGCTGAACAATTCCAATGTCGACCGTGCGGATTCTCAAAGGCAATGCACGAATGACGACTGTTTCCAGATTGGAGGCTGTTTTTCAGCTACCATGAACATCACGCTCAAAA
>DGHF01000193.1 GCA_002392545.1 Ruminococcus sp. UBA3855 | reverse complement strand
GCTCTTCGGGGGGAGCTTCCTGCGGTTGGGGTTGAGGCTCTTCGGGGGGAGCTTCCTGCGGTTGAGGTTCTTCCGGCGGAACTTCCTCGACAGGAGGAATTTCTTCCACAACAGGTTCAGGAGTGGTGACAGGGGGTGTGGTGGTAGTTGTGGCTGTAGTGGTAGTGGTCGTTGTGGTTGTGACAGCTGTTGTATTGGTAGTCGAGCTGTCAGAAGAGACCGGAGTTGCAGGAGCTGTTTTCAGGTCAACCACCTGATTGAGGGAATCCACCCCGATAGCCGTGTAACGGTCAACAACATAACTTTCCAATACAATCTGTGTTCCGTTCTGTTCGTCGTACACCTGAATGAAAATATTTTCGGATGCATCCACCATTGCAAAAGCTTTCTGTGGGCGAGTGCCATTCTTGGACTGGTAATAATTGATAGCCATTTCCCCCAGCTGGTTATTATTGTAAAAATGATAATCCGGCGAAGGGTTGCCTGTAACGACTGTGAAAGTCTCGATTTCTCCGGCTTGCCAGCTGACATAGGCATTGCTGTTATCAATCCAGCTGATGAAAGCTATATCATTGGATTCGGTGTCACCGAAATGGAAAACAGCCGATTCATCTCCCTGCATTTCATAGGTGAAACCCATTCCCATACCTGTTTCCTGTTCGAGGTATACGCCGTTCTGTGCATCCGTGAAAATGAAATAGCGTTCTTCTCCGTCATTGGTTCTTGCAAGCCAGACCCCTGTCATGAAAGATTTCGTGGAAACAGAATCCGCACTCACTGACAAATCATTATTTTGTGTGACAGCAGTTGTTGAGCGTGTTTTATTGGAAGCCCCGACTTTTTCACGGAGTTTTTCAATTTCTTCTTCGGAAAGTGTAGAATATGTATTTTCATCTACAAGGCTGGGTTCTTTCTGAGCAGGAACGGTTTCACATCCGGCACATACCAGTATGAACAGGAGCGAGACAATCCCCACAATTCTCTTTTTCATCATAAATTCCTCCATCCTTTCAAAAGATGCAATTATCCGACGGGTACCATCAAAATTTTACCGACTCCACGATAAACATTCACAAGTCCTTCACCGGAAGCCGCTGAACCAATCAGGCTTTTTGTCGTGCGCTCAACAGTAAACTGGAGTGATTTGCTCCATGCAATCGCCATATTGCCGTCAATCTTAATAACGTCCTGCGGTTCGGTCATCTCCATGACAATCAGTTCGTCACGAGGAACACGGCTCTCCAGAACGGCAATTCCCTTTCCGGAAAGGCAATTATTGAACAATCCCTCACCGCCGAGCGCAGCTGAAGAAAGCGTACTCCTTGCAACAACACTCATATTCACGGTATCTTCACAAGCCAAGAAAAGGGAATCTTCAATCACCATGCCTTCCCCCCATTTGCTGATGTCCTCGAAAAGAATATGCTTATAGGTAGGTTCAAGGACAATAATTCCGTCTCCTGTGTAATGAGGTTTGACAATCGTTTCCCCTGTGACCTTTGCACCGAATGCCTTTTTCATCAAATCGCCTGCACCCTTGATACCAGTCGCAACGCTCACGTCTCCGGCAATCCACTGCATTGCACCAGCCTGCATGATAATTCCCTTTTCGCCGACTTCACAAATGACCTGTCTTTTGTGTACATTCATGAGAGATGCATAATATTCCGTTTCAGCAGTCGTCTTGTTCACGGAAATATCGTGATGATATTCCAGCAGAGAAAAACAGCCTGCACTGTCTACGACTTTTCTGCATGAAGTCTTGTCCATAATGTTGGTTGAAATCATTTTCAAATCATCCTTTCTGAAATCAAATTACTTCTTGATTTTATTAGCAGATTCTTCCATCTGCGCTTTGGCTTTGGGGTCATTGGTAACACCGTAAATCGTGCCATAATAGAAAAATGCTTCTTCCCATCTTCCTCCGGCTCTTGCCTGTTCTGCGAGCTGTGAGGCAACATCCAGAACCTCCGCACCAGCTCCGAATGGAATCTGATATTTTTCGAATACTTTCAATACCTCGTCATGTGTAGGGGGCTGTAATCTGCGGTTCAATCTCTGCTGAACAATGGCAAGTTCTCCACGGATTGCCGGATGGTCTGCGAAAATCAAGCTCTGATAATAGAAAGCCAGTGCCGATTCATAGTCTTTGATTTCAATGCAGTAAAAGCCCATATTTGCATAACAGCGACTTAATGCGTATGGTGTCGCACAAATGGGAAGTGTTTCCTTGATGGTAGTCAGCAAATTGTCATTCTGTTTGAGTACCTTGTAAACCTCCGCCAGTTCGAAACGTGGGTCAGGATTGACAGGATTATAACGAATTGCCTCCTGCAAAACTGGTATTGCTTCCTGTGCCTTGCCCATTTCTACCAGATTGTAAGCATGTGCGCCAATGAACAGCGTAAAGTCAAACGGTGCTTTCATCATTTCTTTTGTCGGATGATACAGCACATAATATAAATTCGATTCCAGTAAATTCCGGAAACTGTAGAAACGTCTTTCGGGGGTCTCTGTGAAATTCCGGATAATATGCTGATACAATTTTTCTGTCATGGCAAGGGCTTCTTCCATTTTGTGATTTTTCTTGAGTTCCTCTGCCTCGTGATAAACCTCTTCCAGACGCTTGTCACCAAGGAACAGCATTTTCTTCATGTAGTCAGTCTGTTCCTGTGGCATGATTTCATATGCCAGTTTGAGGAGTTCCTCTGCAACGGCTTTTCCGTCCTCTTCTTTTTCGTACTTTTCGGCATTTTGCTGAATCATCACAATATCTTCTGTGAGATTGCCGGAAAGCTGTGCACGGACTGCGGAAATAATTTCCGCTCTTTCCTGTTCAGTCATCATTTCAAATCTTCCTTTCATCCTTTTCAATTTTTCAGACATATCATGAATTATACAGGTATCAAGGAAGGGGACACCGCCGGACGGCATCCCCTTTTCCATTTTGTTCAGGTCAGCCGGAAATCAGAAACCTCTTTTCGCAAGTTTTTTCTGGAATTCGGCATCAATTTTCTCACGCTTCTTGCGTTCTTCCTCGGAAAGCTGTTCTTCCTTCTTTTCTTTTCTTCTGAAACCGGAAGACCTTCTTTTCTTGGTGGGGTCATAGGCTTCATACTGAATCTGCGCAGTCGAAGTATTTTCCTTTTTGGACTGGAAAGCGGAAGTATCCGCACCCATAGAAGCAAGGGCTGCGGTGACATCATCCACAACCACACCGGAAGTATCCTGCTGGTCAAAGATGTGTTCGTTTTCATCCAGTTCAGATGCAGCCTTTGAAATTGCGGAACGGAAAGCAGCGGATGTTTTTGTCACGTCTCTTTCTTGGTCAATGACAGAAACATGAATTCCGCTCGGCTTGAATACTTCACGCTCTTTCTTTTTCGGCTGTTCAGGCTGTTGTGCAGGCACACCATTCTGCATCATAGGCGGTTGTCCGTAAGGCTGACCATAGGGCGGAACATACGGCTGACCATAAGGATACATTGGCTGACCATAAGGCTGAGGAGCTGCATAAACGGGCTGACCATTTGCATCATATCCCATGAACTGAGGCGCATACTGCGGTGGCTGACCATAAGGCGGATACATTGGCTGACCGTAAGGCGGCTGACCGTAAACAGGCTGGCTGTACTGGGTACGAGTATAAGACTGTGCATAACGACTTTGCTGAGAACCTGCCGGCTGTGCAACTGGCTGAATGTAGGGAGACTGTGCATGAAGCATTCCGCCCATCTGCTGGGGGGTCTGCTGTGCCATCTGTACATTTTCGGGCTGTTGCGCCTGTGCATTCTCCTGCTGAACAGGGGGCTTTCTGGTTGCGACAGGTCTGGAGTGTGCATTCCGGAACATACTTCCGGCAGGGGCTGTTGTTCTGGGTGCAGGAGCTTCAGTTGTGCCATATTGTGCCATCATTTCACGATTCTGACCATCTGGTTGCTGTTCCTGCGGTCTTCTCTGCGGAACGGTTCTCGACTGTGCATTTCTGAACATACCACCAGACATGCTGTGCTGTTGGCTGGCAGCTCTCGGAATAGGAGCTTCTGCGGTCTTGAATTGTTCCATGAGGTCAATTTCTTCCTGAGGCTGGGGCTGTTCCTGTACAGGTCTGGAAACGCTTCTGGACGCTCCGCTGAACATACCGCCTTGTGTACGTGATTGAGACTGACTGCGACTTTGTGCATTTCCGAACATACCGCCGGACTGGCTTCTTGATGTACTCTGAGATTGTTCCTGCTGTGCAGGCTTGGAAACACTTCTGGACGCTCCGCCGAACATACTGCCTTGTCTGCGTGACTGGCTCATTGACTGCGGAATCGGAGCTTCTGCGGTGCTGAACTGTGCCATGAGGTCAGTCTCTTCCTCTTGCTGTGGCTGAGGTTTGGGCTGTTCCTGTCTGGAAACACTTCTGGATGCTCCGCCGAACATACTGCCTTGCTGTGAACGGGAACGGCTCATTGACTGCGGAGTTGGAGCTTCTGCGGTGCTGAACTGTGCCATGAGGTCAGTCTCTTCCCCCTGCTGTGGCTGAGGTTGGGGCTGTTCCTGTCTGGGAACACTTCTGGAAGAACCAAATACGCTTCTCTGCGACTGAGAAGGTGTTTTCGGTGCAGGAGTTTCGGCAGCTCCGAAACGTGACATCATTTCGTCCATTCCGTCGGAAACATCGGGAACATCGGGAAAATCCGGAACACTCTTCTGAACAGGCTGTTTCTTTCCGGAAGAACGTGACATCATTTCGTCCATTGCATCGGAATCGCCCGAAATATCGGAAAGTTCGGGGAATTCGGGAGATTTTTCTTCTGCCTTGTCAGCATCCAAATCAACATCACCGAGACTGAATTCTTCCTGTTTGGGAGTTTCCTTCTTGGGCTTGGGAGTTTCGAGACCGAAAGCAGCCATCATGCCTGTGAAATCTTCTTCCTTGGTTTCAGTATCTTTCTTTCTGGGAGTGGGAATACTCAAAGAAGGTACGCCGAACTGTGACATAAAGTCATCTGCATCCTTTGCAGGGCTTTCCTTGACAACCGGCTTTTCATCCGGAATGGGTTCGAGCTTCTTGGAAGGTGCGCTCAAAGTCGGAACGCTGAATTCTGCCATCAGGTCATCCATACCGCTGGTCAATGCAGACTGTGTCTTCTGCTCCGGAGCGGGTTCGGGCTTTTGGGAGGCTGCATTCAAAGTCGGAACGCTGAATTCTGACATGAGGTCATCCATGCCATTCGTCAATACAGACTGTGTTTTCTGTTCCGGAGTGGGTTCGGACTTTTTGGAGGGTGCGCTCAAAGTCGGAACGCTGAATTCTGACATGAGGTCATCCATGCCGTTCATCAATGCAGACTGCTGCGGAGCGGGTTCGGGCTTCTTGGAAGGCGCATTCAAAGTCGGAACACTGAATTCCGCCATCAGGTCATCCATACCGCTTATCAAGCCATTATTCTGGGGCTGTTGTTGCGGAGCAGGTTCAGGAGCTGGCTTTTTGGGAGCTGCGCCCAATGTAGGAACGTTGAACTCTGCCATCAGGTCATCCATACCGCTGGTAAGGGCGGACTGTGGCTTCTGTTCGGGCTTTGCAGCAAATTCCTGCATCAATTCATTCATTGCTGAACCGGAGGAACTGGAATTGAACGGCTCAACTGCCGGAATTGGAGGTGCAGGAGCAGGGGTTGCCTGAGGAGTGCTGTTTCCAAATTCTGCGACAAGGTCATCGATAGTTTCCTTTTGTTTCTTCTGCTTGAAACCGAAACCAGCCATAATATCCTCAACAGATGTGAGAAATTTCGAGCCCATTTTGGGAGCAGGAGCAGGGCTTGTGGGTTTCATCATAGAAGATTTCTTTTCTGCCGGCTTTGCTTCTTCCTTCTTGGGAGCACCCATGCCGAATTCTGCCATGATGTCAGATTCATTAGTTCCGAAGAAATTGGCAATACTTCTGGGCTTTCTTTCGGGCTTTTTAGCATCTGCCTCGAAAGCTGCTTCTGTAGGGTTCTCTCCATTACTGGGAAGAACATACTTTGAGAAATCATCCTCAGCAGCAGGCTTGGGCTTTGCCATTGACATAACCTTTGGCTGTTGAGCTTGTGGCGGAGTGAACTCGCCGAAATCAGGTTCTTCGAATTCGCTGGCGAACTCATTTTTCTGGGGTGCAGCAGGAGCAGCAGGCTTGGGACGATTAGGCATTGCCATAACAGGAACTGCACCGGACTGTGCGGCACGTCTGCCCTCTTCAGTCATTGCAGCATCAGCACGCTTTTTAGCTTCTTCAGCACGACGTTCGGCCTCGGCAGCCACCTTCGCTTCTGCTTCTCTGATACGAGCAGCCTCTTCTTCTGCGGCAGCAATCCGCATTTCTTCCATGCGTCTTGCTTCCTCTTCCTCCTGCTTTCTTCTTTCCTGTTCCTCAGCAAGGTTCACCATACCTTCATCTTCGATATCGAGTCCGGCTTTTTTCCTACGGCGTTCCTCCTTGACTTTTCTCGCTCTTTCTTTTTTGTCTGCTTTCATCATCTTTTTCAGATAAACTGTCTGACATTTCACACAGCTTACATCAAGCAGACCCATTTCGTCTTCTGTTGCACCAGCAACATTGTAACGTGAAACATTGTCACCTTTTTGCAAGTTAATTCTGCATCCAGTCAACTTCTGATTCTCCGAAGCGTGAATCGTGCCTTCCTTGGTATCAAGGTACAGAAAAACTTTCATGAGCAAACCTCCTATCCAAAATCTATTTCAGAACCCTTCTGTCGATTGAGGGGAAAGACAGACAGTATTCTGCTCTTCATATTATATCATACCATACTTTTTTGACAAAATCAACTGTTTTTTTAAATTTTTTTCTGGAATTTACACATCGTATAGTATTGTCCGCCGACAACCATTGAAAATCGTTTTCGATATTACAATTTGTCTGTCTGGATACATTTTGACTTCCTCCGCACTGCGTATTATTTATATGATACCATATTTTTTGAATGCTGTCAAGTGAATTCCTTTGATGTCACAATAAATACCAGCCCCAATTGCATCCATTTTCTTTCTATCACAGAAAATTCAAAAAAAGTTCAAATTTTTTTCAAAATCTATTGACATTTTCGCTGAAATCATCTAAAATATAAGTGTATACTGTCTGTCGATTTTTCATCTGATTATACTATGTATAATTCAGAAATCAACGCATGAAGGCT
>DGHF01000162.1 GCA_002392545.1 Ruminococcus sp. UBA3855 | reverse complement strand
GCGGTAGCACGTGCAGCCCTTTCAAGAGGAATGGAAGTAGTTGGAATTGAAAGAGGTTATGTTGGGCTGTTGAATCATGAATTTGTCAACATGACAGCAAGAACCGTTTCCGGCATTATCCAGCGTGGTGGTACATGTCTGTATACAGCAAGATGCCCCGAATTCCGCAACATGGAAGGTGTTCTGAAGGGCAAGGCAGTTTGTGAAGAAATTGGTCTGGAAGGTCTTGTTGTCATCGGTGGTGACGGTTCATTCCGTGGAGCTGGCGACCTGTCAAGTGTCGGCATTCCGTGCATTGGCATTCCGGGAACAATCGACAACGACATTCAGTGCACAGAGTATACGATTGGCTATGATACCGCCATGAATACCGCTGTTGAAATGATTGACAAGCTCCGTGACACAACACAGTCTCACGACCGTTGCTCTGTTGTGGAAGTAATGGGCAGACGTGCGGGCTTTATCGCCGTCAACGTTGCAATTGCCGTAGGGGCAGAAGCAGCTATTACCCTTGAAAGACCATATGACCTGAATCAGATTGCAGCCAAGATGACCAAGACCAAGAACGAAAAGGGCGGAAAGCATCATTTTATTCTGGTAGTTGCCGAAGGTGTCGGACAGACTGAAAACATTGCAAGAGAAATTCAGGAAATGACTGGCATTGAATCCCGTGCTACCATCCTCGGACATGTACAGCGTGGCGGTTCACCAACACTGAGAGACCGTGTCATTGCCACAGAAATGGGCTATCATGCCGTTGAACTGCTGGAGCAGGGCATTGGCAACAGAATTGTAGGACTGAAAGACGGTCAGGTTTATGACATCGATTTGCAGGAAGGACTTGCTATGAAGAAGCCCTTCATTGACAGAAGATATGATATCTTGATGGAAACTGCTTATTGATTTTGACCGAACATAAGAAAACCAGAGTAGGAGTCTGTGCGTTAAGTGCCGGCTGAACGGGGAGTTGTCAGCCAGACGAAAAGAGAGTTATCTCTTGCGGTACAGATTCCGCATCCCGCTGAATGTATAATTTCAAGGCTTTTCATGATATAGACCTTCTGATTATGCACGATGCACGACTTTAAGGAGGTTATATTCATGAAGAGCCTTTTTTCCATGTTCCGGAAATCCGGTGAAGAATTTCAAAACATTCGTTCCTTGACAGTGACTGCGATTTTCATAGCGATTTCGATGGTCATTGAAAAATTCACCATCAATTTACCCTTTGCGAAAGTAAATTTCGCCTTTTTGGCAATAGCGGTCATTGGAATGCTGACAGGACCTGTGATGGGCTTTGTAGCAGGGATGATTTGTGACATTGTAGGTTTTCTGGTAAATCCAACAGGGGCATTCATGCCGGTTTTCACATTGATAGCCGGATTGCAGGGGTTAATTTATGGAATTCTGCTTTACAGGAAGCAGGAGCATTTCTGCATTGGCAAATTATCGGAGAGCATTTCCCTCTCGATTCGTGCCGTGATTGCAAGAATCCTTGATGTTATTTTCATCAATTTGTTATTGAACACATATTTCACGGTAAAATTAGGATTCATCCCCGACAAGACATTTACTATGGTATTACAGGGAAAGCTTGTCAAGAATCTGCTGGAATTTGTCGTAGACATTCCGTTGCTGGTGCTGTTGCTTCCGGCAGTAATTCTGATTTACCGCAGAACCATTACCCAGCGTTCCGCCTGATAAAAAGAAAAAGCCTAAGCCTGCTGAAATTCCAGCAGGCTTTCTTATTGTTGTGCTCCAGTTTTTCAGATTGGAATTGAATTGTACCATCATCATTAGGAATTTCTCCAATATATTCCAAATGATACCATAATTTTTTTGATTTGTTAAGATTTTCTGAAAAAATGCCACTGAAAATTTCACAAAAAAGGGCTTGCATTTTTGTGAAAAATGATGTATAATAATAGGTACATACCATTTTTGAAAGGATTGATATTGATGGAAAATATTGGATTTATCGGCGCAGGAAATATGGGATTTGCGATTATGAAAGGCATCCTGAACAGCTCCCTGAATGAGAGTATGAAATTATTCGCCTTTGACCCCGACAAGGAGAAGCTGAACCGCCTGAACGGAGTGACCGCTTGTGAAAGCGCAAAGGAAGTATTGAACAGTTGCAAATATGTATTTCTGGCTGTCAAGCCCCAGATGTTTGACGAGGTACTGTCACAGATTGCAGAGGGCGTAACAGAAAATACGGTTCTGGTGTCGATTGCAGCCGGAATCACGGCGGAATACATCAGAAGCAAAACCCTTGACAATGCAAAGGTAATTTTAGTCATGCCGAATACCCCCCTGTTATTGGGAGAGGGTGCATCCGCTCTGGCGAAATGCGCCCCGACCACGGATGAAGAATTTGAAACCGTATGCAGTATTTTCAATTCGTGCGGAATCACGGCACAGCTCCCCGAAGACAAGATGAAAGAAGTCATTGCCATCAACGGCTCAAGCCCAGCATTTATTTACCTGTTTGCAAAAGCATTCATTGACTACGCAGGGAAAGAAGGCATTGACGAAAAGACGGCATTACCGTTATTTGCGCAAAGTCTGATTGGTTCGGCGAAGATGCTGACAGATTCGGGCTATACCGTGGCGGAACTGATTAAAATGGTCTCTTCCCCAGGGGGTACAACATTAGCCGGACTGGACGAACTTTACAAGGGCGAACTGGAAAAGACGGTTGACAATGCTTGTACAGCGTGCACTAGGAGAGCCTACGAGTTATCGAAATAACACATAAATTCATGGACATGCACATATACTCTCTTGAAAGGGAGATGAAGTGCAATGAATTCAGGGACGAGCCGGAAAATTTTGATGTTGCTGACAATCTCAGTTCTGACAGGCGCATTGTTAGGCGGAGTATTAGAGGTACTGCATCCTGACTGGCACATCTGGAAAAACGGAATATTCCGTCAGGGGATGGGGCTTTCGGGAATGGGATTCCGTGAAATGCTGACAGAATATACATACAGTTCCATGATATGGCTGGGAATACTGGCAATATTGGGGCTTTCGGTATTTGGAGTACCGACAGCGATATTGACATTATTGTTAAGGGGTTCAGCCATTGGGGCGATTTTGGCGGAGCTGTACCGCAACAATGGATTTGCAGGAATTGTGACGGTATTATTATTTGTGATGCCCCATGCCCTGATTGGAACAGGGATTATGATGTTATCAGCAAGGGAAACCGTGCGGAGTACATATGTTTTGATAGCGTGCATCTCAGGGAAAGAAACAGAAAAAATCCCGATTGGATTGTATTGTCTGCGGTGGCTGGTGCTGATAATTTCGATGTTTCTGGCGACATTGGTACAATGTGCATGGTTAAGTTACGGCTATCCGGCATTCTTGAAACTGGCAGTCCATGAATGAAAACAGAAGAAAGGATGATTAAATGGCAATATTCGGAAATTATGAAAACACTAGTACAGGCATAGCGAAGAATGCACCGCAGAAGAAGCCGTTTTTCCGGTTTTGGGAGATTGTAGGGCGGAAATTCTGGAAACTCATCAATGTGAATTTATTGATGATGGCGAGCCTGTTGCCGTTGATATTAGGAGCATTCAGCGTGATTTATTTTGGTGAGAAAAATACAGAACTTGCCATGATATTAGCGTTAGCGTGCGGGTTGATATTCAGCATTTTTTTTGGACCTGTCATAGCCGGATGCACGCAGATTTTACGAAATTTTTCGAGGGAGAAGCCCTGTTTCCTATGGGACACATTTTTCAAGACCCTGAAAAGCAATTTCAGGCAGTCAATGTTATTGGGGTGGATAGATATTCTGGTGTCCGCCTCAGTGGCTAGTGGAATGTACATTTACCCGAAAATGATAAATGCCATCAACGAATCGGGAGAGGGTTCACCTACGACAATATATGCCTTATTAGTAGCGACATTAAGTATTTCAATCGTGGTATTGTTAATGAGTTTTTACGGCTATTTAATGATAGTCTCCACGGACTTGAAAATGAAGGACGTGTTAAAAAATTCACTGGCACTGAGTTTCATAGCCTTAAAAAAGAATATGATAACATTAGTTCTTTCAGTGGTCATCATGGGAATCAGTGCGTTATTGACGTATTATTTCCCGCAGATTATGGTATTTGTGCTGATGTTTGTACCGGTTGCGTTTGTGGGATTCATGATAGTATTCAATTGCTACCCTGTCATTCAGAAGTATGTCATTAACCCCTACTACGCACAAAAGGGCGAAATCAGCCCCGAACTTGCCTATACACAGACAGAGGGCGAAAATCTTTTCGAAGACCAAGGCGGAAAGGAAGCACCCAGAGAGGTAACAAATGCCCCTGTTGAGCCGAAGAAGAAAGGCAAAAAGAAAAAGGTGATTTCATGATTTACACTCCCCTTGTCAAAAAGGCTATGCTGATAGCCTATGAAGCCCATAATGGGCAATTCGACAAAAGCGGATACCCCTATATTCATCATCCCATGCACTTGGCGGAACAGATGCACACGGAATATGAAACCATAACCGCCCTGTTGCATGACGTTGTAGAAGATACCCCCGTTACGTTGCAGGAATTGCGGAATGAGGGATTCCCTGAAACAGTCATGCAAGCATTACAATTGTTATCCCATGAAGACGGTGTTCCCTATTTCGATTACATCCGGAACATGAGGGAAAATGAAACTGCACTCAAAGTCAAAAGGGCGGATTTAATGCACAATATGGACGAAACACGCTTGCCGGAGTCGAAACGCTCCCCTGAAAGAATGTCGAAATATGCCGAAGCCCTGAAAATGGTGGAAGGCTTTTTAGTGGAATTCGAAAAAAAATAAAATTTTTTTGAAAAAAGACTTTACAAATCCAAAAAAGTATGTTATAATAATACTTGTTCCGTGTACTTGGTCTGAGGGTTACGCCCGATACGGGAATTTTACCTGCCTCACACTATGTTGACGGAAAATAAAAATCAAAGAGGTGAAACGAAATGTTGCGTAAGGAAGAAAAGACACAGGTTATCGTTGACAACCGCAATCATGACACAGATACAGGCTCTCCTGAAGTGCAGATTGCCATTCTGACAAGACGTATCAACGACCTGACCGAACATCTGAAGGTACACAAGAAAGACCATCACTCCCGCAGAGGTATGCTGAAAATGATTGGTCGCAGAAGAAATCTTCTGGCTTACCTGAAGAAGAAGGACATTAACAGATACCGTGCAGTCATTGCAAAGCTCGGCATCCGTAAGTAAGTTACAAATGCATGGGGCAGAAAGGTTTGTACCTGTCTGCCCTTTGTGTGCATCAAAAGCAATTTTTGAAAAAACAGTGTCAACAGCGAAGAAAGCATTTTCACCTCATTCAGGGGTTAAGAGGTTAGAAACAAGTTGTCAGCATCTGACAATTTATTTCTAAGTTCTTGCTCTTGAT
The DNA here is from genome assembly GCA_002392545.1 of Ruminococcus sp. UBA3855. Classification (GTDB taxonomy): domain Bacteria; phylum Bacillota; class Clostridia; order Oscillospirales; family Ruminococcaceae; genus UBA3855. Next base: position 1,217 of record DGHF01000162.1, on the reverse strand, counting down.
TTGGGGTGCAGGGACATGTTGCTGAAACGCTGTCTGACCAAAAAGGAGGAAAGAACCAATGTTTGAAAATTACAGAACATTTGAAACCACCTATGCAGGTCGTCCTGTTGTGGTAGAGACTGGCAAGACCTGTGAACTGTCGAACGGTTCATGCTGGGTTCGTTACGGAGACACAACCGTAATGGCGAACGTTACAGCAAGCAGTAAACCCCGTGAGGGAGTTGATTTCTTCCCGCTCTCCGTGGACTATGAAGAAAGACTGTATTCCGTAGGCAAGATTCCGGGTTCATTTACCAAGCGTGAAGGCAAGCCCTCTGAGAAGGCAATTTTGACCTCTCGGATGGTAGACCGTCCGATTCGTCCGCTGTTCCCGAAGGACATGCGAAACGACGTATCTGTTGTTATGACAGTATTAAGCGTTGACCCTGATTGTTCCCCTGAAATTGCCGGAATGATTGCAACATCCATAGCAATTTCAATTTCCGATATTCCGTGGAATGGACCTATTGCAGGTATCAGCGTAGGTTTGATTGATGGTCAAATCGTTCTCAATCCTACCAAGGAACAAAGAGAACACAACGATTTGAATTTGACCGTTGCAGGTTCAGCGGAAAAAATTGTCATGATTGAAGCTGGCGCAAACGAAGTTGACGAAAAGACCATGCTCAATGCCATCATGACCGGACACGAAGAAATCAAGAAAATGGTATCTTTCATTTCTGAAATTCAAAAGGAAATCGGCAAGCCGAAATTTGAATTTGAATCTCAGGAAATTCCGCATGACATGTTTGAAGCAGTAGAAAATCTGGTTGGTGAAAAGGTTGCACAGGCTCTCGATACCAATGACAAGAACGTCAGAGATGCAAGAATGAAGCCCATTATTGACGAAGTACACGAAACATTCGACGACCAGTTTGGCGAAGGCGCACCCATAAAGCTGGATGAATGCCTGTACAAATTGCAGAAGAAGATTGTCCGCAACTGGCTGTATAATGGCAAGCGTGTAGACGGTCGTGGAATTGATGAAATCCGTCCGCTGTCAGCAGAAGTTGGCTTGATTCCGAGAGTACACGGCTCAGGCTTGTTCACCAGAGGACAGACACAAGTCATGACAGTTGCAACATTAGGACCTGTCAGCGATTCCCAGAAAATTGACGGACTGGATGAAGAGACCTCCAAGCGTTATATGCACCAGTACAATTTCCCGTCCTATTCCG
>DGHF01000056.1 GCA_002392545.1 Ruminococcus sp. UBA3855 | reverse complement strand
TGGACGGCGGTATGGAATCACTTGTGATTTCACTTTTGCGCCAATTAGTGATTGTATTTCCGCTTGCAATTCTGTTTGCAAATATCGCACAGCAGAACCCCTCCAAAACGTGGCTTGTCTGGACTGCGTTTCCGATTGCAGAATTATTGACAATGCTGGTCGGAATCGTCCTCCTGAAACGTATCTACCAAAAGAAAACAAACAGCTCCGGAAATCATTTCTCCGGAAAACTCGCTACAGAACATTGAATATCAAAAAAGCCCCTGATTTTGGGGGCTTTTTCTGATTATATGGATTCTTTCTTTTTCATCAGGCGGATGTCTGAACCATAGAAAGGAACGGCGGTATAAGATGCAAATAAACGTGATGTAATTCGTTCGGCATATCGGCTCTTGACTTCGGGGAAAGTAAGATTAGTACTGATGATGGTAGGTTTGTTGTGGTTCAGTCGGGTGTTGATGATGTTGTAAACGGTCGAAACGTTGAAAGGGGTGTCAAACTCTGTCCCCAAATCGTCAAGAATCAATAAATCCACGTTCAGCAAAAGTGAAAGGGTATCAATATCACTTTCTACTTTTGCGAAATGTTCTTTTTCAATTTTCGCAAGCAGATTGATGACAGAATCATAAATCACTTCATGCCCTGTTTCAAGAACTGCTTTTGCAATGGAAAGTGAAAGATGTGTCTTTCCAAGTCCGGCTTTCCCCACAAACAGCATACTTTCAGAGGTATTTCCGAAATGGGAAGCATATTCAATGCATTTCGAGAGCGTACTTTTCATGACTTTATAGCAGTCTCTTTCCATTCCGTTGCTGTCTATTACGGTTTTCCCCTCGTAATATTTCAATGAAAACTGTTCAAAGGAACATAATTTCAATTGTGTATCACGTTGCATTCTTGCCACTCCCACAAAGGCAATCGCTGAACGCAGACAGTCACAATAATGCCCGTCATAATAGCCGGTATCACTGCACATGTCACATTGATAATGTGTGTCGAGATAATCCGCAGGATAACCGTTTTCTACCAATAAACTCTTGGAAAATTCCTGAGCGGTTAAATTATTTTGTTTCAGCGTTTCCAATTTTTCCTGCACATTTCCGCCACTTTGAATTGCACTTAAAATTTTCAATGAAGTCTGTGCAAGCTGTTGATTGATGGTAGCGAATTCCGGAATTTTCTTATCGATTTCCATGGAACGTGCTTCCTGTTCAGAAATTGCCTTGAAACGGCGTGACTGAATTATTTTCATTGCCTCATTAAAAATAGATTCATTCATGAATTGTCATCATCCTTTCCAAAAATATCCATCAGGCTCAAATATTCATTCATTTCTGCAATTTCCTGTTCCGTCATGGGCTTAGGCTCTTTCTTTTTGCTGGATTTGTAGAAAACAACAGGGTGTTCCTTGTGGTACTGTTCCGCCTGTTCGGGAGTGGTGAAACCTTTTTCCAGACAGTTTTCCAGAATTTTGTCAACGTATTCAAAACTAAGTTTCTGATTGGTGTCAGTTTGTTCTAACGTCGATTCATAGGCATATTCTATCAATTCCCAAGAATACCCCTGCTGTTCCCATTTGTCAATAAAAGCCTGCTGTTTTTTGGTGGGCTTCCGGTGGAGTTCAAACTTTTTACGGATTTTGCCTGTAAAGGTGAACTGTCTTTCGAGAAGGTCAATTTGATTTTCGACAAGTTCATCTGTTGTGATACCCCGATTATACCAGTCAATCATAGTTGTTCTTGCATAGCTGATATGTAATTCATATTTCCGGCAATATTCCAGCATCATGCAGATACTTTTGACAGAGAAATGCCAGCTTTTATACAAGGAAAAAAGAATTTTCTGTTCGGTGTCGTTTGGCGGTTCTCCCGATATTTTTCCGGCTTCTTCCATCAATTGCCGAAAATCGGGGGATTTTTCCATTTCTCTGGCAATTTCGGAGGGAGGCAGTTTTATGCCGTCAGTCGTCTGCAAAACGCCTTTTTCGCTCCAGAATATGACTGCTTTTTCGACTTGTTCAGGGGTTAATTGCAGACTGGCGGAAATGACATTGAAATCAATTGTTTTCTGCGGAAACTGCAATACATAAAGAATCACTTTGAGTTGTTCCAAGGTGGCGGAGTCAAGATAATCATTGACAACCGCCGGAACAACGAATACACTTGAACCGTAATTGATATTCATAGGCATTATTCCTCAATGTTGGTATCTACAAAAACGTGTTCAGAATTTTCATACTGCTTCTTTGCAAGGAATGCTGAAACCAGACGCAGAACGGCGAATATTATCATTGCAATTCCGATTGCACGGATGGTTGCATTCAATGCGGAAACAGGTCTTGTAATGATGTATACCCCCAGAATCGCCCCGATGGTACACATGATAAACCCAATTAACCAGCGGTGATGGCTTTCACGGAACATGAAATTCCTGTACATTCCCATTCCGGAACTTGTCAGTACCCACAGCCCGAATAATACCGGAATCATGAAACTTAATACCCCCGGAGCTAAATATAACAGAATCCCTCCCAAAAGGAACATCAGACCATAACCCGAACTGGATGTGGTTGTCTGCTTCTGAATGAAATACACTGCAAACAAGGCAATTCCGGCAATACAGAACAATGCTCCGACAATATGGCAGATAATGGCGAGAATATCTGGCTTGACAGTGAATACAATCCCGACAATCAATGAAATGATGGTGGACAGATTCGTATACCAGAAATGGCTTTTTTTGATTTTCATGTGAAAACCTCCTTATGAATAATGATGAATCCACTTATAAGTGAATTTCTGGAATGGGGAAGCGTTGGAATACATTTTTTCTGAAAGCTGGCTGGAAACAGTGACAAGAGTCTGAATTTCTTCTTCCGTGAGACCGTGCGGACTGTAACGGAGTTTCGTACCAATCCGGACAATTTCGCTGATGTCACTTTCCGAAAGATAGGCGGAACAATGCTCCTGAATTTCCTCTGTCAGAACGGCAGTTGTCGGGACACTGGAATCAATACCGCATTCTTTGAGCAGGCGAACCATCCAGCCCCATGCATATTGTGAAGCCTGTGAACGGTCTTTCTGTCTGAGAAGCCGTGCGTGTTTTTTCAATGCATGTTTTCTCATCAAAATAAATATCATCACCACTGCAAACACGAACAGAATACAGCCCAATATTTTCAGGGCGGATTTGAAATGCTCTGGAATTACGACAGTATCCGGAACAGACAGTGCAGGGGAAACAGGTGTTGTTTCCGTCATCTGAATGGTTTCAGGCGGTATGGTCTCACGGACTTCTGACGGAATTTCAACAGGCATTGTCACAGATTCAGTAGGTTCGGTCGTTTCTTCGAGTTCTTCCGGCGGAGTGAAGTAGGAATACGTAAATTCAAACGGAATCCAGCCGACGTTATCAATATAGACCTCTGCCCATGCGTGTGCACTGCTGTCAAGGATTTCGGTGGTATATTCTGCACTGTCCTGACTGCGTGTCAAAGTCTTGTTATCGACAAGATACCCCTCACAGTATCGTGCTGGGATACCTGCCATCCTTGCAAGGAGAACGCCTGCCGTTGCATAATGAGTACAGTAGCCCTTTTTATTTTCGAACAGGAAATAATGTGCATAATCTCTGTCGGGGGGTGTTTTTCCGGAAGTCAGATTATATTCCACCATGTCACAGAGTTTTTTTCTCAGGAGTTGCAATTCATGAATAGTTGCGGAAATATCGGCGGATTCTGCATCAAAATCGTTGAGAATTTCATAATAGGCGGAATAAATTTCCCTCATTTCGTCCGTATCGGGGACGTTTAAATAATTCTCTCTCACAAAATCATGATAGCCGTACTTGTTGAGAATGACGGACATTGCATAATTTTCGTTGAAAAAGAGAGAACGTGGCGCATTAGAAGATTCTGATTCTTCATAGGGAATGTCAGCATCTTCATATTCCCGACCACCGACCAGTGAATACAATGACACATCATGTGAAACATTCAATAACTGGTCTATTGAAACAGGGTACAATTTACAGTGAGAAAGTATTGTTTCATACTGTGTTTTCATGGGAATGACATAATTCTGTACATTGGTTTTGATGGTATTATTGGCATAGCATTGTATGTTTTCTCCTTTCATGAAGCCGTAGGGAACACATTGAGAGAGCGTTTTATTGGCATTGTAAATCCGCATTACATTAGTGTTTTTGCCGAACGACATTGAAGTATCATATAAAAATTCCGGCGGATAATAATTCAAATCGTCAAAGTATTGGAAAATGGGCGCACCATAGGCGGAATCATCCAACTGACTCCAGTTATTATTGTTGTAAATGTCATAAGTGCCGAATTTCAGGTAAATCATGCTTTCTGGTTTTTCAAGAAATGCCACGCTGGAAACGGTTTTATTCTCAAATTCACGCTTTTCATTCGTCCCCAATTGAATGACCTGTTCGGGGACACTGCCGTCATTCGATTTGAGGAAAGGGAAAATTGTGGTGATGTCATTCCAGTCGATATGAGCAGAATAATACTGAAAATCCGTCCGCATTTCCTTAATATCATCAGGTCTTTCGTAATTTTTGGCAATCAAGAACCATTCCGCCCCCATGCAGATGGCAAGCGTTAAAATGGCGGTGGTCAGTCCTGCATTTTCCGTCAAAAGAAACCGCATTCCGGCAACTGGTAAAAATGTATTTCTCCGCCGTTGAAATCCGGAACGGCTTCTTTGATGGTAATAATTTCCAGCTCCTGCGAGTTGTACGGCAATCATTCCCGCCCAAAATGAAAACAATCCGATTGCCGGAACGTGTTCGGGAGTTATCCCAAAGAAAAATCCGATTTCTACAAACGGAAACGTTACCAGAAGGCTCAGGAAAAAATTCTGGTATCTCATCACAGCATAGCTTAAAAGCCAAGTAATGGGAACAACTGCTGTACAGATGAGCATGGTTGTGCTTTGTTCGGGCGGATAATAGACTGCTGTTTCGAAATAGTCCCAGTCAGTCATATAAATGGTCTGGTATACTGCATTCATGAGGTACATCAGACCGCTTGTCAGTTCTCCACGAAACCGGAAAAACAAGACGACATAAACAAGCAGAAATATCAATAATGAAATATGTCCGCTTTTCGGGTGTTCTGCATGATAGATGAAAAACAACAGCATGATGCAGGAAAATAATAATATCAACGGCACATTGCAGGCAGGTGTGAACATCGTCAGGAATGTGAAAATACTGCTGACTGTCCCCAACAATGCAAGCACTACCAGATAAGAACGTTTTCTGCCTGTGCCTTGTTCACGCAGTGCCATGGAAATGGTATTTTCTACCTTGATACCGCTTTCGGAAAGAATTGGTTTTTGTGGTTTCATGAGTATAATGCAATTCCTCCTTGCTATATGATAATTCTGGTCAGATTCTGCAAATTCGTTTCGACTGGCTGAATGTCCACGAAATCAGAGCGAAGTTCTACGGCTAAATCTGTAATGGGGATGAAAGTTTTCTGGTTGGCTGTAAGCTGTTCCTCCAGAAGAGGGAGCAGACTGCTTTCCGCTGTGTTGGAAATCAGCGTTGCAGAGGAAAAAATCATTCCCGTCAAGCCCTCACGGACGGCGGAAAAATCGCCTGTCATGGTTTGCAGGGAGCTGTATAATTTCCGGAATGCATCCACAAGCGCACTTTCAGAATCGGGCTGACATTGTAGCATTTCGCCTTTGTTGCCGTCGTACCATGCCAGAATACAAGGATGTTCCATCCGGATGAGTTGCAATGCCATTGAATAAATCAATGTCAATAATGCCTGTGCATCCTGAATTCCTTTTTCCGTGGGGCAGTATTCCACCAGAATCAGGGCGAATTTCTCAACCGGAAAACTGAATTCTTTCAGCATGAGTTTGTCAAGCCGTGAACTCAGTTTCCAGTGCATCCGGCTGACAGGGTCACCAGCCATGTACTCACGGACGGCATAAATCTCGGATGGGTCGTCACCGGCTTTGTCGGCGTAGCGGTCACTTTCCATCTGTTCAACAGGCGGAGCGGATTCATCCAACGGGATGGGGATGGGCTTCGGGAGAATCAGAATGCTGTCTTTTTTATGCTGTGAGCGGATATTGGTGTAAGAAAGCCGGAATAAGTCATACACTCTGACTTTGTCCAGTTTCACCTGCACCGCCCCGCAGAAATCCGCCTGTACATAAAAAGTCAATCGTGTGGTATTGAATGGGTGTACCGGAAATTTCAGTTTGATGACTTCAGCTTTTTTGGCGAATTTGTGGGTAATTCTGATTTTGGCTTCTCCTCTCGAAAAGAACAGAGGGCAATGGCTGTCAAGCATCATTGTAACCGGAACAGATGTTTCTGCTGTACTGGTGTGCGCCTGACAGCTGAGGGAACAATCAGACATGAAATGCAGTAACAATACACTCAATTTCAGCAGGACGGGCAGAATCAGGGCTGTGATTAACAGCAATAACGGCAGATAATCGATATACAATACATAAAATGTCATCAATCCTGCCAGTGTCAGAAGATAAATAATTTTTGCACGTTTCATAATTCAGTCCGTCCAAGGTAAAGGAATGGTGCTCAGGATTTCGTCAATAATTCCTGCGGATTCGTCCGAACTCCCCGAAGTTCCGTGTAAAATCATTCTGTGACAGAATACATCCGGCAATACAAACACAATGTCGTCGGGAAGCAGATAATCTCTCCCCTGCGCAAAGGCGGAGGCTTTCGCCATCTGCATGAGGGCAATCGAACCCCGTGGACTGATACCCAATCTGACGGCGGTGTGTGTTCTGGTTGCGTTGGTGAGGGCTACGATATATTGATAGAGTGTATCACTAATATAAACCGCTTCCACCGCTTTCCGCATTTGCAAGAGAGTATTGACTTCAATTACCGGACGGATACTGTCAAGCGGATTCTGGGTCTGACGTGCTTTCAGGAGTGCAATTTCATTTTCAGAATCCGGATACCCTAGCGACAACCGGACTAAAAATCTGTCAAGCTGTGATTCCGGCAGTTTCTGTGTCCCTACACAGGTGATAGGGTTTTGTGTTGCAATGACGATATGCGGAGAGGGCAGGGGATGGGTAATGCCGTCAATGGTAACAGCTCCCTCTTCCATAAGCTCCAATAAAGCAGATTGGGTCTTGCTGGATGTGCGGTTGATTTCGTCCGCTAACAGCAAATGACAGAACGCCACACCGGCTTTGAAAGAAAAGCTGTCAGTCTCCTTGTGATACATATTGAACCCCACAACGTCAGTCGGCAATACATCCGGCGTGAACTGGATTCTCTTGCAGGATAATGACATTGTTTTTGAGAGGGCAAGGGCTAACGTGGTTTTCCCGACCCCCGGCATATCTTCTAAGAGGATGTGACCGCCTGCCAGAATGGCAAGCAGTACCTTGTAAATAATATCATTTTTTCCGTTGACGGCTTTCCCAATTTCTTGTAACATTGCTTTCAATTCCGGCTGTGCAGGTTCAGAAGTTGCCATTTGTGAAGCCGAGCGGACAGAAATTTTTTTTGCTGTTGACATGTTTTTGGAATCCTTTCTTGAATATGATAGATTGACTGCTATTATTATAGCATACTTTTTATAAAAATGCAAGTCAGTGACGGTCACAAACCTACACATTCCAGAAACTTTTATCAAAGATTAGCAAGAAAACTCCCGCCTCTTTAGGCGGGGGAGGATGTCACAATTTGAATTTGTTCACAAAATGTCCTTGAAATCTGATATGAAATGTGTTATAATATAACATGACATTATTTTTGAAGCAAAGGGGAGATGAAAATGGAGTTGTTACGGGGAGTTAAAGCAAAGCCAAGTTTGAAAAATATCCGGAAAATGAAATATTCTATGATGTTTGGATATGTTGCAATCATGATAACAGCATTATTGTTTCTTTCCGTCCTTGTCATCCGGAAGACAGATATTGTATTGAGAATAAAGTCAGTTCTCTTGTTTCGTCGCTGAATGTGCAAATGAAACTGAATATGGACAGCTACCTTTCACGAATGGAAACTATTGGTACTCTGGCATTTGCGGAGGAATTGACCTATACTTATGATGCAACCGACCCGAACAATGATGAATATGAGGCTCTCAATATTGAAAAAACAATCTCAGATAAGCTTTACAGCCTTTGTATCATGGAAAACTTTGTGGATTATGGGATAGTTTACCGGAATAATCACCTTGTCGGGAAAATTTCGAACGGCACAACCAATCTTTTCGGAGACAAAATTTTTGAGGATTTGTCCAAGGTCATCACCAGAAAGCGCACTCGTGACGGATGGGCTGCGGGGTACATGGATAATTTCAAACGTATCTATTACGTCAAGCGGATTCATGACAATGCCCTGCTTGTGATTTCATTCTATACCGCTGAATTGGAAAGCGTTTTTGACAATCCTGAAACCATGAATGATATTACCATTCGTTTAACCAATCAGGATTATAATATTCTCTATTCGTCGGACGGTGACGAACTGGGCTTGTCACTGCCCTACGACGTCATGGAACGAATACAAAACCGGAATTCTGCTACTGTTATGGATAATGATTATCTGGTCACGGTCAATGCCTGCGGTGATGACTGGTACGTGATTTGTTCTGTGCCTACAAAAATCATTCTGAATGAAAAGAATGAAATGGAATTGTACATTGTCCTGATTGCGTGTGTTGCAGGAATTCTTTCCGCAGTGCTTGCAATTGTGCTTTCTGTCAGGATGACAAGACCTGTGGAGAGTTACGTTTCAACGCTGGACGAACAGGCACATATTGACCGCTTAACCGGAATCCTGAACAAGATTTCGTTCGAGGAGTATACAAAATCCTGCCTTGAACATGAACTGCCGACTGTTCCGCACGTTCTGATATTGGTGGATTTGGATAATTTCAAGGGGGTCAATGATACATTAGGTCATGCTTACGGTGACAAGGTTCTGGCGAATGTCGGGCGGATTCTGATGGAGACTTTTTCAGAATCGGATTATCTGGGAAGAATCGGCGGAGATGAATTCTGTGTGCTCATGAATACCCCTGCACCAAATGGGAAAAGCTATCGGGAATTCATTGAGGAAAAATGTCAGGCACTTTGCGAACAGTTCCACAATAATTATACCGGAGATGACGGAAAATACAAAGTTTCTGCGAGTATCGGGGCAGCTTGTTTTCCGGAATGCGGTCGGGATTTTGCAGAATTGTACGCTATGGCGGACAAAGCCTTGTATTCCTCTAAGGAACGTGGAAAAGATACTTACACTATCGCAGAAACAGAGGTGAAATCATGAGAAAATTTGCATTTTTAACCGCTTGTCTCCTCTTTGTTCTGTGTACCGGATGTGCAGACGAAACCGTCATCAAGACGAATCAGGAACAGACGGAAATTTCCCTTTCATGGTGGGGCAATGACGGAAGAAATGAATATACCATTGAAGCAGTCGAAAAATTTCAGGAACTGCACCCCGAAATCAAAGTCAATTGCAGTTATTCTGAATGGTCAGGCTATGAAGCAAGAAGCCGTGTGCAGATGGTCGCAGATACCGAAGCCGATGTGATGCAGGTCAATTTCAGCTGGCTTTCTCAGTATTCCGAGGACGGGACAGGCTACTATGATTTGAGGAAACTCACCGACACCCTTAATCTGGATACATTCACGGAAGATACCCTGCAATATGGTTATAAAAATAAAATCCTGAATGCTGTCCCCATTGCCATGAATACGCAGACTGTTTACATCAATCAGACGATTTATGAAAAGTATGGGCTTTCTGTGCCGGAAACATGGGACGATTATTTCAAATCCGCAAAGGTCATGAGCAAAGACGGCATCTACCCCCTTTCAGGTGCATCACGTTCGGTATGGATTGCAATTATCGGCTATACGGAGCAGGTCGTCAATAAAAAATTCCTCACAGACGAAGGAAAATTGAATTTCACGGCGGAAGAACTGCAAATTCCGATTGAATTTTATTGCCGTCTGGTGAATGAAAATGTCATTCCGCAGGTAGAATATTTTGACCGTCTCGAAATCAATAACGGAGGTTATGCCGGATTTTTTGCATGGGTCAGTGATGCAGCGAACTACAGCAATACAGCAATCGAAAACGGATACAATGTCATTGTCGGGGATTATCCCCACATTTCGGGAAAAGAATCCGGAAGCGGATGGTACGCAAAGCCGGCGACAATGTACGCTGTCAGCAAAAATACCGAACATCCGAAAGAATCCGCAATGCTCCTTGATTTCCTGCTGAACAGTCCCGAAATGGCAGTCTTGCAGGGCATTGAAAAAGGAATCCCCATCAGCACCAGTGCCAGAGAAACCCTTATTGAAAATGACATGCTTTCCGGCATTCAGTACGAAGCATTTCAACGCATGGAAGCGCATAATAACTTAGGCATTCTCAATCCGTTTCTGGAAAATGCGGATGCTGTCGATTTCTATGTGGAAGCCTGCAACGAAGTACTCTATTCAAAGGCAACGCTGGAAGAAGCCTCTCAAACGTTCTATGAAAAATTATTGACCTTAAGAGAAGAATAATGAAGTGAAAAACAGCTCCCGATTTTTTTCAGGAGCTGTCATTTTTTAGCTGATGGCATTTTTAGCGATTTTCATAATGGCATCAATCAAAATGGTTTGTCTGTCAGGGGGCAGTTTCCCGACTGCTTTCACCATTGCAAGATAGGAAGAGCGTTTATTTTGACTGATTTCACGGAATGTTCCTTTTTCAGATGCACCAATCACATCAAATACGGAATCGACAAAGATTTTCCGTTCCTCGTCGCTGAAATCCGCCAGCCATCTGGAGAGGGCTTTTTGAATGACTTCACTGCTGTCTGATACGCCGTCCGCACGGACAAAGGCATTCCGCAATACTTCCCAGCTGTATGCAAAATGCTGTTTGATACCATTGGAACTGCTTTTCACTACAATATGTTCCGACAAACTGGAAAGCAACAGACCAATCACGGACGATTCAGGAATGATGGAAATGACTTTCGGGAGGATGCTTTTATATTCTTCGGAATTAACGATTTCTTCACGGAATCCGGGGGAATCGTAGGCATAAACATTGATAATCTGCGAACGGATTTCAGGTTTGCAGAATGCACCTGCATAAACCGCCAGATTTCCGCCCTTAGAATGTCCGCCAAGGCGCAACTGTCGGGGAAAACGTGCAAAATGGCGGTTCAGGTAATTTTGCGCATGAAGCTGTGCGCCTGTCTGCGTAACCACACCAAGTTCAAAATCTTCTTTCCAGCCCACAATTGAGCCGTCTGTCCCTCTGTAGGAAACAAAAGCCGTCCCGTCCTCTAAAATGCAGGTAATCGCTGAAAACTGCATTTTGTCCGTGGTTTCGTCAGCATAGCCTGTCAGCTGGGTATTTTTGAAACGTGGGGATTCTGCCAGTTTCTGGAGCAGAATGCAGTCATGACTGAACCCGAAAAATTTTTCGGTCTCCGGAATTTTTTCAGGGTCGAAATGTTCGTGGATATGGGGAAGCTTTGCACGGATACTGAAATCCGGTGAAACAATGCCATTGAGTGGAATATATGCCAATTCAGCCAAAATTAAGCCGTCAACCTCGTTAAAAGGGTCAACTGAAAAGGGAATGTCACCCCTCCAATTCAGATAATCCAAAATATTCGCCATAAAATGAGCCTGCCTTTCATGCATGATATTTTATTATAGCACATTCCGGAAAATTTTGCAAGGGTTTTAGAAAAATTAAAGGGAGTATGGGGGAAAATTGCCCCTCA
>DGHF01000170.1 GCA_002392545.1 Ruminococcus sp. UBA3855 | reverse complement strand
CAAAACAGCTAAACTGCTTCTGTATCACCTGCTTCTATTGTTAAAGTATATAATTTTTATAACATTTCGAGTTAAATTTACATAAAAATTAACAAAAATATGCTATAATAAGTTGTGACTATACCAGCATCCTCTGTACGAAATGTAAATGTGCAAAGGTACAAAAATCCAAAATAGAAAGCAGGAAAATACATAGTGAAATTTAATCAGGAATTATGTGAAGTAGGAGCAAGAATTCAAGCAAGAAGAAGAGAATTAAATATGACAGCTTCAGAACTGGCTGTTCAGATTGATGTAACTCCTGCTACTATATCGAACATCGAAAATGGTCAGGTCGCAACAAAAATCAATATTCTGATAGCTATAGCTAAAGTACTTAAAGTATCTCTTGATTATTTTCAGCCAAAAGAGCTGGATCAATATTCACCTGTGACAAAAGAAATGACAGAGCTTAGTTTAATTCTGAAATCAAAACCTCCTCTTGAACAGAAGATAATCATGAAAGGTTTTTCTGGCATGGTTCGTGCCGAATGAACGTCCTTGTAAATATGGGCGTTCATTTATTTTTGTAGGCTTAAAGCCACTCGAAAATAACCCTAACTTTTTATTATACCATATTTTTCAGAAAAAGAATTATAGTAAACTATATATTTTTGCGAAAACTTTATAGTTTGCTATAATTCTTTTGAAGAAAAATCTGATACAATGGAGATACAGTCAAGGAAATGAACTGGACAAGCCTTATCTCCCCCTTGAACTGTAAAACAACATTTCACTGCCGGATGCATACGGCAAGCGGATGTTCATACAGCAAACACTTCAATGGAGCAGTGATTCTATGCAGGAGCTGTGTCTGGAAGTACACGATATAGCTGTATGTTCTGTCCTCCTGTATGCAGCCGGCTGCTTTTATGCCCATCCACATTTTTCCCTTATTTTCAGAAAGGAAGTTTTTACCATGAAAGAAAAGATTTTGTCTCAGAACCGCACAGACACAAAGTATTCCCTTGTCTACATCTGCTCTCCTCTCCGTCCGGTTTCTCCTGATGTTTCAGTGCATCCCGATGAACTGAAAGCAAATCTCCGTCTCGCCTGTGATGCCTGCACATTCGCTGCTGTCCGTGGTTTTATTCCAGTTGCACCGCATCTCTATTTTCCGCAGTTTCTGGATGACAACAAGCCGGCGGAAAGAATGCTCGGTATGGACATGGGGCTGGAACTGCTGAGAAAGTGTGAAGCCCTTTGGATTGTATCACGCCGCATCAGCTATGGTATGTCGGCTGAAATCAAGGAAGCACAGAAGCACGGCATTCCAGTGAAGGTCTTTACGGAAGAAGGATTCAAGCTGTACACAGGTGACGGAGAAGTGACTGACAACTGTTTTAACGACACGGTTCTGACTGCTTGAAAAAATTCTACTCCGCACACTCTCATATTCCCCTCTATTATAAATGTATAGAATGTGTATAACTGGATGCATCAGAACAGTATCCGGTGGGGAAATTCACAAGTTTATTACTGACAATAGTTCAGCGATAAAAATATATTAAAAATGTATAAATAAATCACATTTGTTAGTCAGGGCGCGCACTGGCGGACAGATGCTCACAAAAGAATACATATCAAACCAGATGGTCAGAGAATTGATTGACTGATTAACTGACTGCCTGATGACGGGATAACTGTATTCTTACGAACATCTGCTGCCTGCGTGTCCTTTTTTATGGGATTGCAGTTCGCATCGAAGTCTGTACTGTGAGCATCTGCCGCCGGATGTGTTCCTTGCAGAAAGGACTTTATTATGGAAAATACTAAGAACATTACAGCGGATGCCGCAGCAGATGCAAACAGCATTGTCGCAGAGCCTCTGCCTGAAATTACAGCCAAAACTACTCTTGGTGAACTGCTGGCAATGCTTGACCTCGGAGAAAAGCCCCCTGTACCTACACCGAGAGAATTATTTGAGACTGTCGGTGTGCCGATTGCGAAGATGAATGGCTGTACACTTTTCAGAAATGGTTATGTTATCTATCAGAATTTCACAGGGCGGACTGTGGTTTGGCTGCCGTACTGCATGAATTTCACATACCATTTCAACAAGCTGAAGGATTCCGAGAAGGATACATTAAGAGAAACGTGCTGTTTGCCGGAAGGATATCTGGAAAAACAGAGATGGGTAGTTGCTGTGACACTGATTGGAGACCATCGCATCGAACGCAACGCAATGAATCGTACTGGCAGCCGCAAGGACACTGTTGATTTAGCAAGCAAGGACAGAGGCGATAAGGACGGTGCAATGGAAGAAATTGTTGCTGACCCTTATCGCAGAGCATTTAACTGGTATGATGGTCGCATGGGTGAAAATCCGCTGGATGCCATTGAACGCCGTGAAACAAGAGAAGCAATGCTGGCAGCTATGACGGACAAGCAGAGAGAAGTATTTATCATGTATTACAGAGATGGAATGACACAGGAACAGATTGCTCATAAACTTTCAATTTCTAAAATGTCAGTGAATGAACGTCTCAAGTATGCACTTTTTAAGGCAAGACACTATGTCTAATAAAAAAATTTTCATACACCCCTTACAAAATACGATTCCCACGACAATATATGAGAGGACTTAATAATTCTCCAATGTTCAACGGCTGTGGTGACTGCTGCAGCCGTTCCGTTTACATCTTAACATCGGTCACAGACCAGAATAGAAAGGAAATGCTTATGTCTACACCAAACAACAGAATTCCGAAGAACCGCCGCAAGGACAGCCACTTCTCTGCTGAAAAAAGCAGGCGTGTCAGTTCCGCAGTTGCCGCTGAAAAATGTGACAGTCTCAATAAAATTGAAGCGGAGCTGGATAAGTATGCCGCAGATATTGCACTGACTATCAGCGATATGTTCAAGTTCATGTCGATGTCATCTGCCCTGCTTCCGGACATGGAGATTGAGACGGATACCATGTATCTGAAAGTTGATGATGACGGCATCTTCTTTGGAATCAGCAGTCCAGCTCAGAAGTGTCACAAAACCTGCTGTGCAGAACTGGACGATGATTTTGAAGATGACTGGGATGATTATGATGAATGGGAGGGAATTCTTTATGACGAAGACTGAGAAAAATACAGTGCCTGCCACAGCAGAGCCGCTTCCGGTGGATGCGAAAAAGCTGATTGAGGCACTCGGTACAATTTTCGGTGGCGTGATTCAGCTCCTGACAGCAGTAGAGCCGGACATTGCAAAGGAACTGGCTGATTTTGCGATTAACGGCGAATCTCAAAAAAAATTACCGGAAAACCTTAATCTTGATGATTTTGAAGAAATCATTTCTGAGGAGGAACTGCCACCGGATACAGCATCAGAGAAACAGAAAGCTCCTGCACCACAGGAACAGCCGCCTCAAAAAGAACAGGTTTCCACTGTTACTGCTGATGACCTCACAAAAATTATCGTGCAGAAAATCAAGCAGAACCGTAGCAACAGCGAGAAAATCGGTGAAATTCTGAAAACTTATGGAGCAGCGAAAGTCAGTGAACTGCCGCCGGACAAGTATGAGGCATTTATCACTGATGTATCACAGCTTTGATGGGAGGAATGTGAATGGCAAAGAAAATGACTGTTTCCGGAGTACCGCCCAATGAAATCGACCATGCAAGTCGTTCTCATGCTGTACTGTCAGCATCAGCAGCAAAACGGTGGCTGAACTGTCCGCCGTCGGCACGGCTGAATGAACAGTTTCC
>DGHF01000247.1:1323-3329 GCA_002392545.1 Ruminococcus sp. UBA3855 | reverse complement strand
CATCAAAAAGCAGTGAAATTCTTGCGTTGCATTTGTTTGCGCTGATATTTGCTCTTCCCTGACTGAAATGTTCTCCGATATCATGCGTTCTTTCAATCATGATTTCAGAACCGTCTACTGCAAATATGCGGTATCCTTTGTATTTTTTTATCTTTTTCTTATGGAAGAGAACATCTCTTGTCAGCTCGAACAATTCTTCAAAGGCTTCTTTTCCTATATTTTTTCTCGCTTTTGAAAATGCCTGTTTGGTCACAAGTATTTCTTCCTGCATGACTCTTTTGTATGGGAATTGGAGCTGTGCGACTGAGTGCGCATACCCCCTCACTTACCTAATAAGAAAATGGAATTTTCGGGAAAGAAAAACGCAAATGTTCACAGAAAATTTACATTTCAAAGTGCAGAATACTACGACTTACCGAACATAGTGATAGTATATACCGAACCCGATTGAAGTTGCTTGAGTGATATGATAGAATAATAATAAAAGAACCTCACCATTCTGAGAGTTCAGAACAGTGAGGTCTGTTGATGATATTCACCCTGTCCGGATACACATTCAGGACGGGGCGTTTGATTGTAAGCGGAGGTGCTTTCTATGGACCAGGAGAGGATTATATACATACTCGATTATCTGTCGAGATACACTGATGAAAAGAAGTCGGTTTCTATCAAGGAGATCCAAGACCACCTTGCCAATGTCTGTAATCTGACAAGGGTGAATGATGTGACCTCGACAGGCTCACTAACGCTGGCAATCACATCGTCAAATATAACCGTGAACACAATACGGCTTACTATGCTCTGATCGACAAAGGCTTCTCGTTCAATGAGATACGCTTCATTGTGGATTCTATCTCCATAAATAAGTTTCTGACTTCAAAGCAAAAGCGGCTGCTTATCAAGAAGTTTGAAGGTATGTGTTCCGATGCGGAGATCAGGCAGCTCATCAGCAGGATCACGCTAAACGAAAAGTGTTCGCCCTCGCTTGATCTGCTTGAAAACTTAGACCTGATACACAGACTGATCGCTGAACGCAGAAAGATAAACTTTGAGTATGGAAAGTATGATACCGACAAGAGAATCAAGTATTACAAGAAAAAGCGTGACCTTCTGCCTGTGAGGGTAGTATATTTCAATGAGCGTATCTATCTGAAATGCTATAACGAAGCAGATGAACGCTGGCGTATCTACCGTGTTGACCGTATGAGAAATATCGTGGGCGGTGATGTTTCGCACACTCGGCTGCCAAAGGAGAAAAAGCCCGATGGCTTTGTGACCGATATGTTTGAACCTGAATACTTTGAGTATGTAAGACTCAGAGTCAAGCGTTATTTGCTTGATGATATGCTCGAACATTTCGGAGACTATGCTTCTATTTCCCCATACTCCGAAACAGATGAGAGTGTGATAATAACCGTTCATGTGGGTGTCAATCAGAGATTCTATCTTTGGGTAATGAGCTACGGTGACGGTATTGAGCTGCTGTCTCCTGTGAAAACTCGAAGTGAGTATCTTGCTGAGGTCAGAAAAATGCTCGGTGCGTATCCTGAGATCGTTGTGCAATAGTGCTTTTTACAGCTTTTCTTGCAGCTCATGTGCAACTGCCGTGCAACCTCAAAATAATCAATCTGTCCCTTGACACCGAATCCCCATTGTAGTATAATAGATCAAGCGTGTGAATTTCAGGAGGTTATAACTATGATGGACTCTATCACAGTCGGTGCTAAGATCAGAATGACAGAAGCAGTCACCGGGGATTATCCTGTCGGCTCAACGGCAACGATACTTTATATAGACGAAATGGACAATGTTTTCATTGAGTGGACGGACGGCAAGCTGTCCTCGTTCTCGGATAAACAGGTATTGAAAGGCTTTGAAAAAACAGGAGCATAAAAAAGCGCAGATGGCTAAACATAGTCATCTGCGTTGTCTATATATATGTCATATTATATGTTCGCCACTGTGCAAAGCGATGAGCTGTTCGCCCATGATCTCTTTCATCAGCT
>DGHF01000247.1:0-1217 GCA_002392545.1 Ruminococcus sp. UBA3855 | reverse complement strand
AAAGCTCCTGCGCTGTCTGAATGATGACTGCTTTTTCTTCCTCGGTATGCTCGCCCTCACGCTTCATCATGTGGAATCCTGTGATAACATAGTCGGGATAGCTGTCAAACAGTTCCTTGTATCTGTCAAGGATATTGAGTATTCCGTTATGAGCGCAGCCGGATAAAAGCCAGCGTTTACCGTTCTGCGTGATAACAAGGCATTGCTCATGGACGAAATCGTCCTCGACCTTTTTGCCGTCCTTCATGCAGGACAGCTTTTTGTTGCCCTGCGGATAACACCGTCTGCCCGTGATCCCGCTGAACAGGAACAGCTCATCATCAAGCTGCTTATCGCCGTCTATCAGCCGGATATTCGGCAATTTGAGAATATCATTATCAATGCCGATATAGCGCTCGCCGTTGTAATGCGGTTCGGCGGCTAACCTCTGCATAATTATCTGTGCAGTATGGTTGAGCTTTGAAAACGGCAGAATACCGCCCGAATGGTCGTAATGACCGTGACTCAGTATCACAGTATCAACAGCAGACAGGTCAATGCCGAGAACTTCCGCATTCTTCACAACTGCGTCGGTCTGTCCCGTGTCAAGCAGGAGTTTATGATTTTCAGTCTCAACATAGATGCTGAGTCCATGCTCTGCAATACAGTTTTCATTACCGCAGGAATTTTCTACAAGTGTGATGATCTTCATAGGCTCTTACCTCACAGGTGGATTTTCTTCAAGATAGCGGTCAAGTATCTCCGCAGCAGTCCTGACAAACTTCACGCACGGTCTTACCTTGTAGTATTGCTCAGCCCTCTTTTCGGGAATCGGCTCACTTGTAACGGCAAGTCCTTTCAAAAGATCACGGCATACGATAGTTTCATGCACCTTGCGAAATTCCTCTGCAAGATACTGTATCCTCTTGTAATGCTCTGTTTTAACAGCGTGATCGGTTTCCGTTCCTTCACCGTAAAGAATGCCTGCCACCATGAACATAGCAGAACAGGTGCCGCATACCTCACGCAGCCGTCCCATTCCACCGCCGAATGATGATGAAAGCCTTTTGGCAAGTTCCTCGTCCATGCCTGTCACATCAGAAAATGCAACAAAGACTGATTGTGCGCAGTTATATCCCTGTGTGAAAAGAGCGACTGCCTTTTCGGTATGATCGTATTTCATCAGTGGTTACCGCAGCTGTGCGTGCCGCAACCATGATCTCCGCAGGAATGACCTT
>DGHF01000043.1 GCA_002392545.1 Ruminococcus sp. UBA3855 | reverse complement strand
AAACGTCTCGGACGGGTGAACAGGCTGACTTTCGCACCGCTGTCAAGCAAATCACGAATCAGCAAAGTCTTGTCGGTATAATAATAATCGGATGTGATAATATCCTTGAAATTTTCCACACCAATCGGGATAGCTTTCATCAGCTCCACGCTCCCTTCTGTAACACCCATTATACCATAGGCTTGCCTTTTTGTCAAGGAATTTCTGACGGTCAAATTCCGTTATTTCATATCCAAAAGCACTGCTGCTTTATTTTTTGACGGTCATTTTACGTTATTTTTGGATAGGCTCTGTCCTGATTTGTAATGCCAAGCAGATAATCGGTACTGGTATCATACAATTCAGCAAGATAAATCAGCAGTTTCAGTGGAATTTCAGTTGTATGGGATTCATAACGGGAATAGGTTTGTTGTGAAACACCGAGTTTCTTTGCCATTTCCGCCTGTGACAGCTCCCGTTCTTCCCTCAGTTCCCTTAATCTCAATCGTAATTCAGCCATTTTCATCAACCTCCATGACATTATTATAGTATACTCAGAAAGTGAATGTCAATACTCAACAAATCATAGATGAAAATTCTGGTGCATAATGATATTGAAATCCACTCTAAAATTGAGTAATATAGAATATAAAAACAATTTCTAAAATTTTTGAAAAAACAAAAAGTGACTTACAATTCATCACTGCAAGCCCATCTATTTGCAAAAGGTGACTGAATCTGTGAAATCAACTGTGTCACAGCCGTTAATGTTCCATAAGAAATTCTTCCAGTCAGAATCCCATATCCACAGTAGCACACACCGAGCAGATACATTCCCTGCATTCCAGTCTGAAAGCCAATATTGCAGAAATTGGAAAAACGATTCTTTTTCATTCTTGCAGACTGATGAATCTGCATTTTTTCTTGTGCTTCCGTCATTATCTGACTTTCTGCCGCAAAAGACCGGACTATCATCAGACTGCCAAGACATTCCTGAAAGAAAATTCTCAGGATACCATCTTTTTCCTGAATCTGTTTATGCAGTTTTTTCAGCACTTTCCGGAAAGCATATGTCAGAAAAAGCAGAACAATTCCTGCCGGAATCAGAATCATAGTGAATCTTTTATCAAGCACAGTCAGCATAACAGCCGCACTCAGCAGTTTCACAACCACTCCGGAAAGGCTGGGAAGAATCTCTACAAAGTGATTTGCTACAATCATGCAAGTCGTTCGTCAAACGGTTGAGCCATTCACCGGAATGCAAAGCACTCACGGAAGAAAAATCTTTATACAAAATATTGGACAATAACCGCTTCTTGAACAAATTTTCCAGAGTGGAGTGTGACAATTCCTGCAAAAAACGTATCACCGCATGAAGCAGTACCTGACATAAGACAAGCAGAAGTGTCAGAATCACATAGTGCCGGAATCTGGATAGATTTTTATCTGTGGCACTGTCTACAATGTTTCGGAGCAGAAGTGCATACAGCACACCAGAACCGCCGTTCAGAGCCTGTACTATCATGAGAAGCAGAACATTTAATTTCTTTCTGCCTGTTACCTGATACAGCCATTTTGCTGAAATATTCTCTCCAGAGCCTTGTATGTGTGGATTTGCCTGTTCCGGACTTCGCTGTGAACAGATACCTTGTCCGTCTGCTGCCACGACAGAACCATGAAACAGGATTGTATCATAATCAAGCATCTTTTCTGCAATTTTCCGATAAACTGCCAGTTCTTACAGATAGCTGTCTGAGAACTGTCGGATGGGAAGTCCCTCAATTTCATCCTCATGAGTCAATTTTTCACGCTCAAAGTCAATATCTTCCTGTGAGATTATCACAGAGTAATCGGCTTTCTGGTCTGTCTGATAATCGGCACAATACGCATGAACTCCATCATAGATAGAATTGATTTCTACAATCCTGTCTGCTATCCTATAATTTCTTTTTATCATAACTTTTCATCGCTTTCAATGTTCTGGATACATAGCCCCTGCTTCTTCTGACTCCTCTGAACCAGCGGTACACTACACCGACCGGATAAAGAACCGGATATTTTTCAACAAATTCAACTGAGCGTTTCATATAGCCCATCGGAGGAAAAGCCCGTCCTAAAAAATACGAAATTTTAGACTGCGTTTTCAGCTTTTTGTGAACCTTGTTCTCAAGTGTGCCATAAGTGCCAGCTGTGAGATAATACATCAGCATTTCCTGTTCACTTTTGGATAATTCCGAAATGGCAACGGAGGAAAATACTTTCCTTGCAAGCTGTCTGCGCTCCTGTTCAAAATCGGCTATTTCAAGCAATTTGCATTGTTCCGTGATATAGTCCCAATTGAGAGAATCACCCTTGACTTTGATATAAACATAACAATCCAGCAATGACCTAATCCCTGTACCACTGTTACTAAAATGCTTCCATTCATGGGCGGTCATGAAAATATAAAAATCTTCATCACTGAAATGATAGCTGTAATTGTTGCCTGTGTCTTTCTGCATGAGCCGTTTGAAATTAAGATAATAATTATATAAATTTGGTGAATGCTGTTCTCCGAACAGAGCCGTATGCATTTCTATATTCAGCACAGGCTTTTTTTGATAAGCGTCTTCTGTTCCTCTTCCGACATGGATTGCTTCATAGCCATGATACAGCATAATTTCCTTCACTTCATTACGTTTTTCACCGTCGTACAGCACATCATTATCCGCCATTTCCCTCATGCCCGTTTCAGGGTATAAATCTTTCAGGATACTGCCTTTCAGGGGCATGTACCAGATTCCATGCTGTTCAAACTCTGAAAATATTGCTGTCCGCTCCATATCCAGATAGATATTCTTCCGGATTGCCTTTTTCATGGCTTCATGGAATTTTTCATGCTTCACATTGGCACGCTCTAAGGCGATATTGACCGCACTCCGCACAGTGTGAAATTTCGCTAATTTATAGAGCTGTTCCAAATCCATAGCCT
This sequence comes from Ruminococcus sp. UBA3855, assembly GCA_002392545.1. GTDB lineage: Bacteria > Bacillota > Clostridia > Oscillospirales > Ruminococcaceae > UBA3855. Next base: position 4,881 of record DGHF01000043.1, on the reverse strand, counting down.
TGATTTTCTCTGCATCTGGTGTGATTTCATTCACGGAACAAGTCAATAAGTATATCAAATCTTTATAAACACTACTCATTCTTCCAATGCCCCAATCGAACGCAGTTTATCAAGAATCACAGCAACATCTTTCTGCACGGTTGATTTGTCAACTCCTGAATACTCTGATAATATTTTATCAACAATCTGATTTTCTGTCGTTTCGGATTTCAGACACTCCACAATAAATGTCGCTGTTTCGTTATTCTTGACAATACCGGAAAACTTTGTTCCGCTTGTCGAAATGATATAATGTTCACCCTTTGTTTCATGGGTTAAAAATTTCGGGTTCAGTTTCATAAAAAACTCCTTTCTGCAATCAGGGAAAACGGCAGACAGCCGAAGCCGTCTGCCGTGTAGAATTATCTGATAGGACTCAATTTTTGTTTAGTCGTCCCAGATGACATTACCGCCATCTCCCTGGTCACCAGGAATAGGGGCATCCCCACCACCGCTTGTTGTGATAATATCTTCAACCTTAAATTCGTCAATCTCCATTTCAGGAGTAATATACTTTTTCATGATTACAATACTCTCCTTTCTCTATTAAGATTTTGCCTGATTGTAGGACTTGTCAACAATGTCCGCATAGTAAGTCTTTAAATTGCCGTCAGAATCCTTAACAATCACATAGCCACGCAGATAAATTGCACGGTCTACAGCAGTGCCAACATTAAGACTGTAGGAATAATATCCCTGATTTGTGGTGCAAGAAGATACTCCCTTGTAAACCTTGGTCTTTGTATCAGTAGAGCCTTCATCATTAGTAAAACGCAGATTTTCGTCACGAGTGGAGCTATCAGCAAATAATGCAGTGCTTGTGCCGTACAGAACACCTGTTGAAACAACTGTATAATCCTCAGGAACATCTCTTGTTACCTCATAGCAAATCTTTGTGCCGGAGGTTGTCACACTTGTTACTGCAATAGCAGGTTCAGCAACAATTTCTTCCGCATCATCCACATAGACAGCTTCGAGAGAAGTATTAGAAACAACTCTGAATGTATAAGATGCATTTGTGCTTACCTTTGCACCGTTTTCAGAAATTTCCCAATATGCAAAGGTTTTCCCATCAATTTCAGGTGCTGTAACCTTGCAGAATGTTTTATCGTTGTATGTCTTAGTTGTTGCTTTACCATCAATGGTATAGGTAATTGTGTACTGCTTGACAACCTTATAGGTCTTTTCAACTGTACCTTCGTATGCGCCCTTACCTGTGATAGTCAGAGTATAAGTCCCTGCTTCTGTTGCGGTATTGCCAGTTACTTCATAATCGACATCCTTAGTCAGAGTGACACCGTCAACCTTTACAGAGGTAACTTCTGCTGTTTGTTCTGTTCCGTCATAAACGAGAGAAGACTTTTTCAGGGAAACAGCTGCATTTGCAATAGAAGTACGTTCGAGCTGGGGAATCAGTACGTCTTGAGTATCAGTATAGGTCTTACCATCAAATTCAGCTGTTGCTGTATACACAATATTACCATCATCATCATAGGTTGCAGGAGTTTCAACGGAGGTAACAACAGCGTCTACCTTCTCAACATGACTGTCGTCATTCTGACAAGTCAGTGTGAGAGTTGCGGAGCTGTAATCCTCTGCCCAATTCCAAAACGGTTCATAATTGTGACCTGTTGCGTTAAGCTCCTCTGTAAATTCACTGGTATATTCTTTTTCGTCAATAGTAACCGTAGCAATATAATGATTTTCACCATCTTCAGTGCAGGTCGGCTTACTTGAATCATCTTCTGACAAAGTAACTTCTGCCGGAATATACTGTGTGTGTGTTTCGTCATTCTTGCAGACAAGATGAACGGATGCTGTGGGAGGAGTTGCATCAAAATCCCATACCCACATATCATCATTAATATTCCAATCGTGACCGGTTGCAGAAATTTCAACAGGTACATCAATCGGATTTTTTCCCTCTGCATCACTGTATTTCTGACCTGTTTCGTCTGTCCAGTATGCTTCATAGCCATCTTCTGTGCAAGTAGCATCCTTTCCGACTTCTGCGGTAATTTTGTGGGCAATTTTTACACCAACAGATTGTGCTGCTGTGTCATTATGGTTGCTGTCACCACCGACTTTGTAGTAAACTACATAGTTTCCTGCATCTGTAGCAGTCGGAATATTGGTTGAATAATTTGTTCCGTCAAGGCTGTACTGCATTGTACCACCACTTGCCGAACCAGCAGAGACAAGTTGCTGTGCAGAGCCATCATAAGTGAGTTCTTTCGCAGACGGTTTTCCCGTGATACTGGATTCCGCCTTGCTGATAGTGAAGTCTCTATAGTCAGTCCATGAATTATAATATTCATCACCTGCATAAGAAACTGTGAATCTGTAACTACCTGCCGCACTGGGAGCAGAGGAACTGTCATAACTTGTGCCATTTATGCCAGTAAAATTCATAGTACATTTACCATATCCGCCGCCTGTACTACAGCTTGCAACAGTTCCATCATAGACTTTACTTGTAGCACTGATAGACGGGTTTTGGTCTGCTTTAGGGTTAGTGTTGAGATAGATTTTATAATGTGGAAATCCCATCCAGCCATCAGTCGTTTCCTTTTGACACGAAATAGAAGCCCCGTCAGGAATAGTATAATCAAATCCATCCCACTGTACTTGTTTCTGTTCATAAACACTCACGCCGTTCAAATAAATAGAGATGTACAGCTTTGTACCATCGCTTGGTTCGTCTGCATGTATAGTTACTTTATAGTCTGGGTATGAAATAGTTCCAGCACCTTGTCCAGTCTCATTCCAAAGCGTCTCGGGGTCAATCTCCATTTCGCACACAGGCTCAGTAGGCTTACCAATCGCCGCATTTGCTACAATTCCCGTACCTCCGGAAAGTCCTCCTGTTCCCACGTTTGCAGGCACATAAACCGCTACGCAGAGAACCGCCAGCACACCAGCAAGCGTGCGTTTCAAAACATGATGTTTCATTCTCTTTTCCTCCTTGTTTGGATTTACAACACAAAAAGCATACACTGAAACGGTACAGTGATACCATTCAGAATGTGCAGATATGCTGTATTAAATTGGGTTTTCGGGCATGACAAAAGAGCGCAGTTTATTGCTATGCTGTGCAAAAGTATACCACACTTTAAGCATATTGTCAAGCCCCTTTCTGAATGTTTTTTGAATTTTTTTACATTATATCATAATTTGGTGAAAAATACAATTGACTTTTTGTAAAAAATATTTTTCTTGTTTTTGTGCAAATTATATAAATTGTGTATGAAACATGAACGGCAGATTATAATCTTTGCTTTGGTTCTTCCCTGATTCCGAGTTCCAGTTTCTTTCTCCGGATTATCCGGCGGAGTTTGCTGTCGACATGTGAACGGAGTGTCCGTTCTGTGTGGTCATAATCTTCCTCTATCACTCTGCTTAAATTCACAAACAAACTGAACGCTGTGTCAGTGGGTGGTGTCCCTAAGAGAGTGAATCAGGTAGTTTACGGTGGAAAAAGAAGATGTTGATGAAGATACCAATTACAATTTCATGAATTTCTTTGGATTTGGAAAAGCAAGTAGTTAAAACTTGTTTCGATTCCCCATCTGAGCGAATACAGTTGTTTTAAATCACGCTTTGGAAATTCTGCACGTTCCAGATTGGTAATTAAAATTTCTTCTGCTCCGCTCGATAACTGGATACGCACACATCTTAAATTCAGCTTTGTATTTTCTTCACACTGTATTTGTGCAGAACGAATTCTCCGCTTTGTACAAGTGACACAAATTTGCCGGTCTATATATCTGCTTTTCCGAAATTCATTGACTTCTTTCAGAAAATTAGAAGATACCCGCATCACAAATTTCCGCTTTTGTTCCAACAAATGATAAATCATCTCCAGGGAGGGAAAGCCTCTGTCAAACAGCCCTATCTGTGCTTCTGCTCTGTAATTTTCGTCCTGCGTCACAGAATCTATCATTTTGCCGGCAAGCTCTCTTTCATCTGCTGTGCCAAAATGAAACTCTGAGCGGATAAACAGTTCATTCAATACATCATATACGGATACTGCATGAAAAACAGGCTGCTCACTTTGAGGAGAAATACGATATTTTTCTGATAATTCCGGTGTTTTGGGAAGTTCTCCCTTCATCCCATCAACCGCATACAGATGATATCCACGAAATCTTTTCTCTCTTGGTGATGATGCCGCTGTTGTTTCAAACAATTCTTCAAATGCTGTATACAAAAAGTTCCGGTATCAATAGCATAAGCAATCGAACCCACTGCCCATTCGGGCTGTGGTTCTGGAATATCAGATTCAGTGTCGCTCATAATTTCCACTACTTTCATGGAAATTCCATTTTCGAATCCGATAAGTTTTTCTTCTATGATGGTGAATTTTTTCATCATTTATCCTCCTTATCATTCTCATCTTTCAGCTGATTCAGCACCATTTTTAATTTTTTAGGGAGGAGGATTCCTAACTTTGAAGCGTTTTCCAAAATGGATAACCCTTCGTTTGCTAAAAAAAATCCAATGACACCACTTCTCATCATGCTAGAGCTACCGCCAAGAACCAACCAGTCAAGCACATGAGCGACAATTACCACAATCAGCATCACACATTTTCGAAGAATCCCGAAAAATCCTATTCGACTGTCTGGAGTTTTATCTTTGAATGCTTTAGCAATTCCTGTCAGGTAATCCAAAACCATGAATACTAACAGTGCTTGCAAAAGTCCGTCCATACCACCAAGAAGAAGCCCTAAAACAGCAAAAATTTCAGCACTCAGCCATTTCAGAAATGTGTCAAATTTCATCATGCTACCTCCTCGTCATCTATGATAACATATAAGACCTGTTCGGAAACTTTAAAGT